>JAQGIN010000438.1 GCA_028291125.1 Caulobacter sp. | reverse complement strand
AGTTGGGCGTGGGCGGCGGCCTCGTCGTAGCTGTCGCCCTCGATCACCACCGTGGCCCCGAAGTCGCGGGTGTGCTGCACCTTCACGAACGGGGTGTTGCGCGGCATGACGATGGTCACCGGCACGCCCAGCCGGGTGGCGTGATAGGCCAGGCCCTGGGCGTGGTTGCCGGCGCTGGCGGCGATGACGCCGCGCGCCTTCTCGGCGTCCGACAGCAGCATCAGCTTGTTGAGCGCCCCGCGCTCCTTGTAGGCGGCGGTGAACTGCAGGTTCTCGAACTTCACCCACACCTCGGCCCCGGTGATCTTCGACAGGGTGCGGGAATAGCGGCACGGCGTGCGCTCGATATGGCCGGCGAGCCGCGCCGCGGCGGCGCGGATGGTGTCGATCGTCAGGGTCATGGGCGGGGACGCGAACCTTTGAGAGGCCGGGAACCTAGCGGCGCCGGGGAAGCATGGCAAATCGGGCGGCCGCTACGGCGCCCCGTCGAGGAAGGCGAGGAAGCCGGCGAGGTCAAGCTTCCACACGAACTCGAAATTGGGCCGATGCACGCCCTCCAGATAGACGTCCTTCTCGCTCAGCGGCGAGGGGCAAAAGAAGGCGTGATAGTCGACGTCGATCAGCTGGGCGACATTGCGCACCCACATGCCGGTGAAATTGGTCGGCAGCAGTTCGAACACCTTGGCCCCGGGCCGGCAGAACAGCACATTGGCCAGGGCCGCGCCGCTGGCCGAGACCACGACGTCGGCCTGGTTGAACAGCGTCACCTGCTCGGCCACCGACAGGGTCTCCGGCCGCACGATGGCGAAGCCGCGGGCCTTCAGCGCCTTCTCCAGCGCCTTTTCATTGACCAGCCGCCGCTTCTTGTCGCCCGAACGGCTGACATAGATCCGCGACGGACCGGGCGCGGCCGTCAGATCGATCGCCTCCAGGATCCGTCGGCGGACGCTGTCGAGCGGGGCGTTGGGGTTGTGCAGGAAGTGGTCCATGCACGAGCTGAACATCGCCTCGCCCAGGCGCACCACCGGGGCCTCGACGATCGTCGGCCCCGGCCGGCCGTCGAGCATCAGGTCGAGCAGCTGGCGGTGCCACGGCAGCAACGGCGGGCTGATGGCCGGGAAATCGTCCAGGGCGCCCGCCTCCAGCACCGTGACCAGGGCCGGCAGGCAGTCGAGCAGGAAATGGCCGTAATTGTGCAGTCCGCCCCAGGCCATGAACACCGTGGCCCGCGGGATCAGCGGGATGTCCGATGGCGGTTCGAACAGCGGCTCGCCGTCGGGATGGGTGACGTGCGGCAGCACCGCCAGGGTCGGGGTGAGGTACAACGCCTCCTGGATGGTCGAGCGGAAGATCTGGCCTTGGCGGTCGATCACCGCCCCGTAGTCGGGCATGTGCCAGCAGTCGGCGACCCGGGCCAGATTGACCGACACCCGCAAGGCGCCGTTGGAGCCGTCGCCCCAGGGCGGGATGTCGGCGCCGCCGAACCGGCCGCGCATCAGCGCGCAGACCTCCTCGCCGGTGCGGATCTGGCCTTCGACGACCAGGCTGGCGATCCCGGGGGCCGGATAGGACCGCGGCTTGACCGCGGTCACGTCGGCCACGCGGTGCAGGACGTCGTCCTGGACCACGGTCAGGGTGACGGCGACCGGATCCGGCTCGGGCGGCGCGGGTCGGAAGCGGTCGCGCAGCCGGCGCAGAAGGCCGCGGAGGCCGATCAAAGCTCGAAACGCGCCTGGAAGGCGGCCTTGGCGACGACGGCGCAGGTCAGCCGTTCGATGGCGTGGGCCACCGTGCCGTCGACGCGGCCCAGCTCGGGCTCGAAGGCGAAGTCGGTGTCCGGCAAGGCGGCCAGGGCCGCGAACGCCTCGGTGCGGCCCCAGAACATCGACCCCGCCGCGAACGGCGTGTCGGGGCCGAGGTTCAGGTCGAGATGGCGGGCCAGGCGGTCGACGTTGGCGTGGTTGTGGTACATCACGTCCGGATCGCCCAGCCGCATCCGCGCCTCGGCCGCGGCCAGCATGCCCAGCTTCGGATCGTGGGCGAAGGCCCGCAGCGCCAGGCCGGCGGCCTCGTCGGAGGCCAGGCCGTCGACCAGGCTGGCCCGCCATTCGTCGCCCGTCGCCCGGTGCGGCGAACGCTTCGAGTGCAGCTTGCAAAACAGCGCGTAGCCGAAGGCCCGCGCCTGGCGCAGGGCGTGGACGAACGGGCGGATGTCGCGGCCGCGGTTCTCCACCGTCGCCAGCCAGGCCTGCGGCGCGGCGCGGCGCAGGGCGGCCAGGTCGGCCTCCGACCAGGTGTCGGGGATGGTGATCATCACGTCCATCGGGACGCTGAGCCCGTTCAGACGGTCGGCGAACCAGGCGATCAGCTCGGGATAGTAGAGGTGCAGCAGCACCACCGCCTCGGTCTTCGGCGCGAAGGCCGCGGCCGCCTCGGCGATCAGCGGGTGGTCGGCCGCCAGCCGCGGCGAATAGGCGCTCATCGCCGTGCGGGTGGCCTGCAGATAGCCGTGGCCGAACCAGCGGTCGGGCTCGAGATAGGCGCCCTCGCCCCATTCGTTCCAGGCGTTGACGAACACCATGGCCTCGCCCGGACGGGCCGTGCGGTCGGCGTGGTCGAGCGCCCCGACCAGCCAGCGGTGATAGGACTGCGGCTCGGCGTTGTGGAAGGCGTGGCCGGCCCAGGGCTTGCGGGCCTGGTTGTCCCAGCTGGGCATGACGCCGGGCACGAAGCCCGCATCGGCCGCGGCCAGCTCGCCCAGCTTGTGGGTCACCACCGCGGGATAGTCATAGACCTGGCCGGTATAGTCCGGATTCAGGCGAACGATCTGGTCGGTGATCTCGCCTTCCTGGATGGCGTGCGGCGGGAAGTCGATGACGCCGTCGAAGCCGTGGCTGGCGTAATCCATGAAGCCGAAGGCGGTGGTGCACAGCAGGTGCAGCTCGCCCAGGCCCATGGCCCGCGCCTGCTTTCGCCAGCGCTCGGTGGTGGCGTGGGCGTCGGGCAGGATCTCGGGCCGATAAACCACCAGCACCGGCTTGCCGGACACCTTCAGATAGCGCGGATCGGCCATGTGGCGGGCCAGGTCCTTGAACACCGCGACATCGTCTTTCGGCGAGTGGCTCTGGGCCATCAGCACGTCGGCCTCGTCGCCGTCCCAGCGCCGGGTCCAGTTCTCGTTGGCCCAGCACAGGGCGAACGGCAGGTCCAGCGAGCGGTCGGCCAGATACAGCTCGATCGGTGTCTCCAGCAGCCGCTGGCCGCCGAACCAGTAGTAGTGAAAGCAGAAGGCCGAGACCCCGGCCTTCTTGGCCAGATCGATCTGGTCGGCGAGGGTGGCGGTCTGGCGCAGGTCGTAATAGCCGAGGTCGGCGGGCAGGCGCGGCTGGTAGTGCCCCTGGAACTGCGGCACGGCCTTGCTGACATTGGTCCACTCGGTGAACCCCTTGCCCCACCAGGCGTCGTTCTCCGGGATCGGGTGGAACTGCGGGAGGTAGAAGGCGATCAGCTTGGGCGCGTCCGACTTCAGCTGGATGGCCTCGGCGATCGGCGCGCCGTAGAGCGGGCTGCGCATGTTCTTGGCGACCTGCAGGGCGTGGCTGTAGGCCTCGCGCCACAGGCCGGACTCGCCGCCCGACGCCCGCAGCATCCGCCGCTGGGCGCCCTCCTCGGCCCAGGCCTCCCTCAGCCGGCGGTAGAGGCCGCCGATCGGCCCCCGAAGCGGCCCCAGCACGCGCTTGACGCCCTGGATGGCCGCCCCGCGCCAGCCGCGCGGATCCTCGCCCAAGGTGCCGACCGGCGTCACCACGAAATCGGA
>JAQGIN010000435.1 GCA_028291125.1 Caulobacter sp. | reverse complement strand
TAGGTTGGGTCGAGCTCGGGCGCCGTCGAGTAGCCGACACAATGCAGACAAGGTCTGGGCAAATTCAGACAGCGGAGCGATTTTTCTTCTGATCTTGGCGGCTTTGGCTTTCCAAGGTCAGGCGAGGGCGCCCGAAGGCGCAATGAAAAGGCCGCGCCGCGGCGGGCGTTGGCGGGGATTTAATCCAATAGCCATCCTCCCCGCGGAGGCGGGGATGATGGGCTGAGTGAGCGCGGGACTAGAAGCCCATCAACCGCGCGTAGCGGTCGCGGTGATAGGACGCGCCGCCGAACAAAGCCTCGGCCACCCGGGCGCGCTTCATATAGAGGCCGGCGTCGTGGGCGTCGGTCATGCCGATGCCGCCGTGCATCTGCACCATCTCGTTGGACGCCAGGTGCAGCACCTCGCAGGCCCTGGCCTTGGCCAGCGAGGCCAGGGCCCGGCTGTCGCCGCCGGCGTCGATCGCCTCCAGCGCCGCCTCGACGCAGGAGCGGGTGGTCTCCAGGTCGGTGAACAGCTTGGCGGCGCGATGCTGCAGGGCCTGGAAGGTTCCGATCACCTGGCCGAACTGGGTGCGGGTCTTTAGATAGTCCAGGGTGATCTCGAACGCCGCCGTCGCCGTGCCCAGCATCTCGGCCGCCAGGCCGGCGCAGGCGCGGTCGAGCACCGGTTCGAGGATCGCCCAGCCCTGACCGACCTCGCCCAGCACCGCCTCGGCGCCCGCGGCGACGCCGTCGAAGGCGATGCGCGCCGCGCCGCGGGAGTCGGCGAGAGCTAGGTGCGTGCGGGTGACGCCTGGCGCGTCGCCGGCCACCAGGAACAGGGTCAGGCCGTCGGTGTCGCCGGCCGCGCCGCCGGTGCGGGCGACGACGATCAGCAGGTCGGCGGCCTCGCCGTCGAGCACGAAGGTCTTGGTCCCGTTGAGGGTCCAGCCGTCGCCCTTGGCGGTCGCCGTCAGGGCGGTCTTGGCGGGGGCGTGATGCGAGCCCTCGTCGACGGCCAGGGTGGCCACCACCTCGCCGGCCGCGATCCGCGGCAGCCACGCGGTCTTCTGGGCGTCGGAGCCGCCGAGCGTCAGGGCCGAGACGGCGACCAGGGCGGTGGAGATCAGCGGCGACGCGGCCAGGGTGCGGCCGGTCTCCTCCAGCACCAGGCCCAGGCTCAGATAGCCGAAGGCCGAGCCGTCATGGTCTTCGGGCACGATCACCCCGGCCCAGCCCATCTGGCCCATCTCGGCCCAGGCGGCGGGGTCGAAGCCCCGCCTGGAGCCGCCGTCGCGCAGCTTGCGCAGGGCCGAGACCGGGGCGCTGTCCTGCGTCCACCCCTTGGCCGCGTCGCGCAGCATCGTCTGTTCTTCGGTCAGCACGGCCATGTCAGGCGCTCTCTTCAACGGGATTGGGGGTGTTGTTCATCACTGGTGGTCCAGCAGCCCAAGCACCCGCTTGGCCACGACGTTGAGATTGACCTCGCTGGTGCCGCCCTCGATCGAATTGCCCTTCGAGCGCAGCCAGCCGCGGGTGACGGCCAGCTCGTCCTTGTCGAAGCCCTCGCCCTCCCAGCCCAGGCCCTGCAGGCCCATGGCCTCGACCATCAGCTCGTAGCGCTCCTGGTTGAGCTTGGCGGCGGCGTATTTGATGATCGAGGTGGCGGCGCTGGGGCCGTGGCCGGCCTTGGACTCCTGCTCGGCCCGCCGCACGGTCAGCATAAAGGCGTGGGTGTCCATGCGGTGGGCGCTGATCCGCGCCCGCAGGTCGCCGTCGTCGAGCCGGCCCTGGGCGTCGACGCCGATCTCCTTCTTAGCGACATCGACCAGGTCCAGCCCGCCGCCGCCGCCAAACCCGCTGGCCGAGATGTTCTGGCGCTCGTACTGCAGCAGGCGCTTGGCGATGTCCCAGCCGCCGTTCAGCTTGCCGACCAACTGGTCCTTGGGGACCTTCACATCGTCGAAGAAGGTCTCGCAGAACGGCGACGAGCCGCTGATCAGCCGGATCGGCCGGGCTTCGACGCCGGACGAGGCCATGTCGAACAGCACGAACGAGATGCCCTCGTGCTTCTTCGCGGTGTCGGTGCGCACCAGGCAGAAGATCCAGTCGGCCTGGTCGGCGTAGCTGGTCCACACCTTCTGGCCGTTGATCAGATAGTGGTCGCCCTGGTCCTCGCACTTGGTCTGCAGCGAGGCGAGGTCCGACCCCGCGCCAGGCTCGGAATAGCCCTGGCACCAGCGGATCTCACCGCGGACGATCGGCGGAATGAACCGCTGCTTCTGGTCCTCGGTGGCGTATTCCAGCAGCACCGGGCCCAGCATCCAGATCCCGAAGCTGACCAGGGCGGGGCGGGCCTTCAGCCGGCGCAGCTCCTGCTCCAGCACCTTGGCCTCGGCCTTGGACAAGCCGCCGCCGCCGTAGGCCTTGGGCCAGGTCGGGGCGGTCCAGCCGCGCTGCGCCATGCGGTCCAGCCACAGCTTGGCGTCGGCATTCTTCCAGACCATGTCGCGGCCGCCCCAGGGGGCCTCGTCCTCGCCCATCGGGGCGTGCAGCGACGGCGGATAGTTGGCCTCCAGCCAGGCCCGCGTCTCGGCGCGGAAGGTGTCCAGCTCGGTCGCCCCGAAATCGGCCATGGCGCTCCACTCCCTCTCGTGGGCGCTTTCGTCGCGCCCTTCGGCCGCACACTACGCCAGGGGGCGGACGGGGCAAGTCGATTCAAACGGACGTTCGACGCACGGAGGCGGCCAAGGCGGGCCAGCCGAGCTATAAGGGTCGGGCGAGACTCCCCGCCCAGGGATTCGCCGATCCGGGATCCGAATGTCAGCGCCTGAACTCCGACCCGCGGCCCTGGCGGTCGCCCCCACCCTGGCCGCCGTCCTCGCCGCCTCGGCGGGGGTGCTGCTGCTGGCGTCCGGAGCCACGCCGTCGGAGCCGACCCGGTTCGCCATCCTGCTGGCCTTCGCGCCGGCGGTGCTGATCGAGACCAGCCACTTCGTGTCCTCGATCCTCGGCCTGATCCTGCTGCTGCTGGCCTTCGGCCTGAGGGCCCGGCTGGACGCCGCCTGGTGGGCGGCGGTGATCACCCTGCTGGCCGCCGCCCTGCTGGCCATCTTCAAGGGCCTGAACTGGGAGGAGACGGCGCTGCTGTCGGCCTTCTTCCTGGCCATCCTGCCGTTCCACGAGGCCTTTCCCCGCCAGGCGGCCCTGTCGCGCATGGAGATCGCGCCCGGCTGGCTGCTGTCGGCCGCCGCCGCCCTGTGCGGCGCGGCGGCGCTGGGCTGGTGGTCGTTCGCCCACACCGAATACGCCGACAAGTCGTGGATGAAGGTGATGGCCGACCAGGACGCGGCCCGCGCCATCCGCTCGTCGGCGGCGGCGGCCATCGTCCTGCTGGCGATCGGCGTCTGGCGACTGATCTCGACCCCGGCCACCCCGGCGGTGGTCGACGACACCGATCCCGACTTCGACCGGGTCCGCGCCATCCTCGCCAAGTCCGATTCGGCCGAGCCCGGCGCCAACCTGGCCCTGCTCGGCGACAAGCGCTTCCTGTTCTCGACCTCGGGCGAGAGCTTCCTGATGTTCGGGGTGCGCGGCCGCTCGTGGATCGCCCTGGGGCCGCCGGTCGGCCTGCGCGAGGAGCGAATCGAGCTGTTCTGGCGGTTCCGCGAACTGGCCGACGCCCACGCCGCCCGCGCCGGTTTCTACGGCCTGGGCCCCGACGACCTGCCCGACAGCGTCGACCTGGGCCTGGCGATCCAGAAGACCGGCGAGACCGCGGCCGTGCCGCTGGAGGCCTTTTCCCTGGTCGGCCGCCGTCGCGAGGTGCTGCGCCGCAACTGGCGCAAGGCCAAGGAGGGTGGGGCGAGCTTCGAGGTGCTGCCGGCCGGCGCCGCCGTGGCGATCATGGACGAGCTGAGGGGCATTTCCGACGCCTGGCTGGCCCACCACGCCGGCGGCGAGAAGGCGTTCTCGATGGGCGGCTTCGACCCGCGCTATGTCGCCGAGTTCCCGGTGGCCCTGGTGCGCCACGAAGGCGCTCTGGTGGCCTTCGCCACCCTGTGGCCGACCTCGCACAAGACCTCGTTCTCGATGGACCTGATGCGTTACTCCGACGACGCGCCCAAGAACATCATGGACTATCTGTTCGTCGAGCTCCTGGAGTGGGGCAAGCTCGAGGGCTACGAGGCCTTCGAGTTCGGCATGGCCCCGCTGGCCGGCCTCGATGATCGGCCGCTGGCCCCGATCATGTCGCGCGTCGGCCGTCTGCTCTACGAGCGCGGCGAGGGCATCTACAATTTCCAGGGCGTGCGCCGTTACAAAGATAAATACGACCCCGTCTGGCGGCCGCGCTATATCGCCGCGCCGGGCAAATGGGCGATCCCGTTTTTGCTCGCCGACGTCGGACTTTTGTCGTCGGGCGGCGTCAGCGGCCTGGCCAAGCGGCCGAAAAAGAGCGCCGCCTAGAAGCCGTTTCGGTCACCGGTTTTGACGCCCAACAGGTTGGCGGCGTGGGCCAGCAGGACCAGGAACGCCACCGCCAGAAGCATCATCAAAGGCCGCCAGGGCATGAGCCGTGGGCCTTTTTGGATGTTCAGCGGCTGGGCGCCGCGCCAGCCGCAGAGCACCGCCAAGACCAGGCAGACGGCGGCGGCGATCAAGGTGACGGTCATGTCCATGACGCCCCTCCTGACCGCCGAGACGCGTCCTGGCAAGTCCCGTGGCGGAGCGCTCGACCGTCCGTGGGCCGCGACATTTAGGCGAGGAGACAGACTCCGCTAAGTCATCCACAACTTTGGTTAACAGGACTAAATCTAGCGTTAACCTCTCGTTTACACACTAGGTGTCGATGGTTAGCGTTCTTTTCAGCGCGGGGAACGATTCGAATGATGGCCGGGGCGCCGTGGAGCGTGAAGGGGATCGACCCCAAGGCGCGTGAGGTCGCCAAGGACCTCGCGCGGCGCTCAGGCCTGACGCTTGGCCAGTGGCTCAACCAGATGATCATCGAGGGCGAAGGCGGTGACGAACGCGCCCCCGCCGTCGACGAAACCCCACCCGAACCCGTCGCCGAAGCCCCCGGCAAGTCGCAAGCCGCGCCATCCCGGACCGCCGCGCCGTCGGCCGACGAGATCGGCCGCGTCACCCAGGCCCTCGACCGCCTGACCCAGCGCATCGAAGCCGCCGAGAGCCGCTCGACCCAGGCCATTTCCGGCATCGACGAATCGGTGCGCGGGGCCCTGTCGCGGATCGAGGGCGCCGAGCGCGAACACGTCGCCGTCGCCGCCCGTTTCGAGGGCGCGGTCGACGGCCTGAAGAGCGAACAGATGCGCGCCGCCGAGCGGCTGCGCCGCGTCGAGATCGAAGCGACCGGGCCGCGATCGGCCGAGGCGCTGCGGGCGCTGGAAGGCGCGCTCGGCAAGGTGGCCAGCCATCTCTATGACGGCGAGGCCCGCACCCGCGACGCCCTGGCCGCGCTCGAGACCCAGGTCAGCGGTCAGCTGCCGGGTCTGGGCGGGCCGGCGATCGATCCCGCCGCCCTGGTCGACCAGGTGGTCGCCCGCCTGGGCGAACGGCTGGAGGCGGCCGAGACCCGCACCGCCGCCGCCCTGCGCGACCTTGGAACCTCGTTCTCGGCCCTCGACGGGCGCGTGCGGGCCGTGGAGGGCGGCGACGGCGTCGACCTCGACAGCCGGCTCGAAAGCCTGACCAGCGGCCTGACCGAACGCATGGAGGCGGTCCGCCAGGAAATGGCCGCCAAGCTGCACGAAGCCGCCGACGGCCGCTTCGACCGCATGGAGCGCCGGCTGGTCGAGATGACCGCCCACGTCCAGGCGGCCGAGCAGCGCTCGGCCCAGGCCATCGAACGCATGGGTCACGAAGTGATCAGCATCGCCGACGTCCTCAATCGTCGGGTCCAGACCGCCGAGACCCGCAACGCCGCCGCGATCGACCAGATCGGCGGCGAGGTGGCCCGGGTCGCCGCCTCGGTCGATCAGCGCTTCAGCCGCGCCGACGCCATCCAGGCCCAGGCCCTCGAAAAGCTGGGCGGCGAGATCGCCCGTATCACCGAGAAGCTGGCCGACCGCATCGGCGCCGCCGAACGCCGCAACGCCCTGGCCATCGACGACGTCGGCGACCAGGTCGGCCGGGTCACCGAGCGCCTGAACCAGCGCCAGGAGCGCACCTCCAGCGAACTGATCGAGCGCATCCGCCTCAGCGAGGAGCGCACCGCCCGCTTGCTGGAAGAGGCCCGCGAGGCCATCGACACCCGCCTGGGCGAGGTCCAGCGCCGGCGAACCGAACAGGCCGCCGCGCCCGAGGCGCCCTTCGAGCCGGAAGCCGACGTCGCGCCGCCGTCGGCCGAGGGCGACCGCTTCTCCTATGTTTCCGAGCCGGAGCCCGAGGTTTCGGAGCCCGACGCCCCGATCGCCGAACCGGCCGCCCGGACGATCGCGGCCCGCGACGCCCAGTCGGCGATCTTCGACACCCCCGCCTTCGAGGCCCCGTCTCTCGAGACGGGGGCCTTCCCGCCGGCCGAGTCGGGCCGCCCGCCGTTCGCCGACGAGGATTTCGAGGCCGCCGACGGTTTCGCGCCGATCGCCGAGGCGCCGTCGTCCCAGACCTTCGACGGCGACTATGTGCTGGACACGCCCAGCGAGGCCGCGCCGGTCTCGGCCGACGAGCCCGCCCGTCCGTTGTCGACCCGCGAGGTCATCGAACAGGCCCGCGCCGCCGCCCGCCTGGCCGCCCAGAATGTCGACGCCAAGGGCAAGAAGGCCGGCAGCTCGCTGTTCGCCGGCTTCGGCGGCAAGGCCGCCCCCAGCCGCCGCCGCACCGGCTCGACCCTGGCCACCGTGTTCATGGTCTCGGGCACCGCCGCCGCCATGGGCATGGCCGCCGCCGGCATGATGCTGCTGGCCCGCCAGCCCGGCGGCGAGACCTCGCAACGGGTGGCCGAGGCCGGCCGCGCCGGATCCAGCCTGCCGCGCGCCGCCATCGCCCTGGCGCCGCAGCTGGTGACCCCGGTCGCTCCGGCCCCGGCCGCGCCGGTCGCCGCCTCCGCCGGCCAAGAGGCCCAGGCGCTCTATGACGACGGCGTCCGCCGCATCGAGGCCAAGGATAAGACCGGCCTGCAGCCGCTGCGCCGCGCCGCCAATCTCGGCTCGGCCAAGGCCCAGTTCTACCTGGCCAAGCTCTATGAAGTGGGCGAGGGCGGCGTCAAGAAGGACGCCGTCGAGGCTCGCCGCTGGACCGAGCGGGCCGCCCAGGGCGGCGAACCGCGAGCCATGCACAATCTGGCGCTCTACGCCTTCAAGGGCGAGGGCGGCGCCAAGGACGCCGCCACGTCGGCCAGCTGGTTCCGCCGGGCGGCCGATCTGGGCCTGGTCGACAGCCAGTTCAACCTCGCCCAGCTCTACGAGGGCGGCTGGGGCGTCCGCCAGAACGCGGCCGAGGCCTATAAGTGGTACCTGATCGCGGCGCGGGCCGGGGACGGCACGTCCCGCACCCAGGCCGCGACCCTGCGTCGCCAGCTCACCGCCGAAGCCCAGCGCACCGCCGAACGCTCGGCCGCCGGCTTCCGCGCCCAGGCCGCCGGGACCGGCGCGCCGCTGACGTTGGCCGCCGCCTCGAGCGACGTCCTCACCGCCCAGCGCGCCCTGGCGCGCCTCGGCTATTATCAGAGCCCGCAGGACGGCGTCGCCTCGCCGGGCCTGCCCCTGGCGCTCGCCGCCTATCAACGCGACCAGGGCTTGGCGACCACCGGCGCGCTCGACGCCGAAACCCTGGCGCGGCTGTCCGCCTTCGCGCGTTGACGGCGCGGCGGTCTCGCGGCAAGCCGGGAGCTCGTTTCGCCTCGACCGACGAGGGCCGCTGAGCCGTGCATCTGTACCTGCCTATCGCCGAAGTGTCGGTGAACGCCCCGCTCCTGGTGGCGCTGGGCGCGGTGGTGGGCTTCATCTCCGGCCTGTTCGGCATCGGCGGCGGTTTCCTGATGACCCCGGTGCTGGTGCTGATGGGCATCCCGCCGGTGGTGGCGGTGGCCAGCGAGGCCAACCACGTCGCCGCCTCGTCGGTGTCCAGCGTCATCGCCTACAGCCGAAAAAGGGTCGTCGACTTCCGCATGGGGGCGGTCTTGGCCTCCGGCGGCGTGGTCGGGGCGGTGATCGGGGTCGAGGTGTTCCGCTGGCTGCGGCTGATCGGCCAGGCCGACCTGGCGGTGTCGCTGTCCTATCTGGTGTTCCTGGGGGTGATCGGCGGGCTGATGCTGACCGAATCCCTGGGGGCGATCCTGCGTCGCCGCCGGGGCGAGCCGCCCAAGCCGCGGCGCGAGCGGCGGCCGCTGTTGCTGTACGCCCTGCCGCTGAAGCTGAAATTCCCCCGCTCGCGGCTCTATATCAGCGTCATCCCGCCGATCCTGCTGGGGGTGTTCGTCGGTATCCTGTCGGCGATCATGGGCGTGGGCGGCGGCTTCATCCTGGTGCCGGCCATGGTCTATCTGCTGCGCATGCCGGCCAAGGTGGTGGTCGGCACCAGCCTGTTCCAGATCGTCATCACCACCGGCCTGACCAGCGTGCTGCAGGCCGGCCGCAACCAGACCGTCGACATCGTCCTGGCCACCCTGCTGCTGATCGGCGGCGTGGTCGGCGCCCAGCTGGGGGCCCGCGCGTCGGGGCGGTTCCGGGCCGAGGAGCTGCGCGCCCTGCTGGCCCTGCTGGTGCTGCTGGTCGGCCTGCGCATGGGGCTGGGCCTGTTCGTCACCCCCAGCGACCCGTTCGTGCTGATGACGGGGGCGGGCGGATGATCGTCGCCGCACCCCCGCCGCCGGCCCCCGCCGCCGTCTCGGCCGCCCTGACCGAGACGCAGGTGCGCGTCACCTCGGGCTTCCGCGGCGCACGCATCGTGCTCTATGGCGCGGTGTTCGATCCCGCCGACCGGCCCAGCGACGTGGTGGTCATCGTCCGCGGGCCCGAACAGCCGATCCGCATCGCCCGCAAATCCAGGGTGGCCGGCCTGTGGTTGAACGGCCGGCCGGTGGTGTTCCGCGGCGCGCCGGGCTTCTACATGGCCGCCTCGACCCGGCCGCTGGGCGAGATCGCCGGCTTCGGCCCGCTGCGGCGACTGGGCGCCGGCCTCGACCATCTGGCCATCGCCGCGCCGCTGGAGCAGCGGGTCGAGACCCGCTACGGCGTGCGCGACATGGTCGTCAGCCGGCTGGGGGCCGACTATCTCGACTGGCGACGGGCGGTGGTGCGGCTGAAGACCGAGGCCGGCCTCTACGCCGCCGACAGCGCCGGGGTGCGCTTCGTCGACAAGAACCTGTTCCGGGCCCAGATCAGCCTGCCCGCCGAGGCGCCGATCGGCCGTTACGAGGCGCGGATCATCCTGTTCCAGGACGGCAAGCCGGTGTCGATCCGCGACCGCGACCTGGTGGTGGAGAAGGCCGGCCTGGAGCGGACGTTGTACCTGTTCGCCAAACAGCGTCCTTGGACCTATGGTCTGGTTTCGGTGATTGTCGCCTTGGGGGCGGGATGGGCGGCCTCGGCCGCCTTCCGAAGGAGTTGAGCATGCATGACCGCGTGAGCCAGCGCGTCCCGGTGCCGTCGGCGGTATGGGTCTTTGGCCTCGGCACGCTGCTGCCGTTCTTCGTCACGGCCGGCCTGTTCTGCTACGGCCCGCCGGCGGCCGTCCACGGCGCCCTGACCGGCCTGCTGGGCTATTCGACCGCCCTGCTGTCCTATCTGGGCGGGGTGCGCTGCGGGTTGGAGCTGGAGAACCCGCGGCCGCGCTGGGCGGTGCTGGGGCTGTCGCTGCTGTTTCCGCTGGCCGGCCTGGCCCTGTTGCTCGGCGAACTGCGGTTCGATCCGGCCTGGCAGCTGTCGGGCTTCCTGCTGGC
>JAQGIN010000418.1 GCA_028291125.1 Caulobacter sp. | reverse complement strand
TGATCGAGCGCGGCTACATCTACATCGCCCAGCCGCCGCTCTACAAAGCCGCCAAGGGCAAGTCGTCGCGCTATCTGAAGGACGACTTCGAGATGGACGCCTTCCTCGTCGACGAAGGCGTCGAGGGGGCCGAGCTCGACCTGCCGTCGGGCGAGCGCCGCACCGGCAAGGATCTGCAGGCCCTGGTGCAGCTGTGCCGCTCGGCCAAGGGCAATATCGACCGCCTGGCCAGCCGCGCCCCGGCCTTCGCCATCGAGCAGGCGGCTCTGGCCGGCCTGTTCGGCGACAAGCCCGACATCGCCGCCGCCGCCGGCCGCTTCGACCTGCACGCCGAGGAAGGCGACGGCCCGTGGACCGGCGAGCGCGGCGACACCGCCTATGTGTTCAAGCGCACCCGCCGCGGCGTCACCGAGAGCGTGGTGCTGGACGACGTGCTGCTGCACGCCGCCGACGCCCGCCGCCTGGCCGAGCGGGCCGGGGCCCTGGCCGAGGTGTTCAGCGGCCGCGCCACCTTCCGCCGCAAGGACAAGTCGACCGTGGTCCGCGGGCCGCTCGACCTGCTCGCCGCCGTGCTCGACGCCGGCCGCAAGGGCCTGTCGATCCAGCGCTACAAGGGCCTGGGCGAGATGAACCCCGACCAGCTGTGGGAGACCACGCTGGACGTCGAGGCCCGCACCCTGCTGCAGGTCCGGGTCAATCACGCCGACGACGCCGACGACATGTTCAGCCGGCTGATGGGCGACCTGGTCGAGCCGCGCCGCGAATTCATCCAGGACAACGCCCTGGACGCCGAGGTCGACGTCTAGCCTAGCCGTCCGCGCCCGGTATTCCCCTGCTCAAAGCCGCGCCTGGCCCCGCCAGGCGCGGCTTTTCGCTATGGCGCGGGATCGAAGCTGGGCGGTGAACATTACGGTGGTGGGACGTGGGCCGCGCTGGGCTGGGCGCGGTCTCTAAACAGGCGAAAGCCCATGGCGGTCGACATCACTCCGCGCTCCGCGTCATCCGCCGACGCCGGAGAACCCGCGCCCGGGTCGGCTGACGATCCCCGGGCCATGACGGCGGCCGTGGCGGCCGATCTCGAAGCGATCTTCGGCCGCGACGCCATGCCTTTGGCGGGTGTCGCCGACGACGCGGCGCCGGTGCGGGCCTTGCGCCGGGACGGCGGACGCGTCCGGACATCGCCCGGCGTCCTCGGCGCGATCGTCGCCGCCGGCCTGGTCGGCCTGTCAGCCGGCCTGATCGCCGCTCCGTCGACCGATCGCGCGCCCGAGGCGCCGACCCTCGGGGAAGCGGCCCGGATCGAAGCGCCGCCGGCCGCCGCGCGGGCGCTGACCCCACCGACTCCCGAGCCCATCGTCACCGCCGTCGCGCCGCCTGCGGCGGTGGTGACCGCTCCGCCTCCACACCGCGCGCCGTCCGCCGCCAAGCCAAGGCGGCCGGTCGTCGCGAAGGCGCGCTCGACGGCGGAGCCGGTCGTGCGCTGCTCGTCTCGCCGCTGCAGCCATGCCGAGGTGCTGGCCGCCGACCGCCGGTTGCGGCGCGCCTATGCTCGCGCCATCGACGCCGGCGTGCCGCGGCCGGTGCTGGTCTCCTACCGCGATCGCTGGGCCAGCCTGCGCCGCCTGGCGGTCAACCAGCCCAACCGCACGGTCGGGGCCTACGGGGCCTTGGCCCGCGACCTCAACCGCAAGGCCGAGACGGCGCGAGCGCGCGGCGGCGGTCGACGGGGATCCTGGTCGTGAGCCTGGGCCCGCTGCGCAAGGTCGGTGAAGCGCTGGGCCGGGGTGGGCGACCGGCCCAAGCCGCGCCCGGCCTAGGCGGCGTCGCCGGCCAGTTGGTCTATGCGGTCGGCGACATCCACGGCCGCTACGATCTATTGCGCCAGCTGCTGTCCAGCATCGCCGTCGACGCCGCCGATCGCGCCCGCGGTCGCGCGCCGATCCTGATCTTCTGCGGCGACTATATCGACCGCGGCCCGCAGTCGGCCCAGGTGCTGGAGGCGTTAATCTGGCTGCGCCGCCGCACCGACATCGCCGTCCACGCGCTGAGAGGCAATCACGAACAGGCGCTGCTGGACTTCCTCGCCGATCCCGAACGCGGCGCGCCATGGCTCGATTTCGGGGGCGGCGAGACCCTGGGCTCGTACGGGGTCACGCCGCCGGACCAGGGCGCCGATCTCGCCAGCCTGGTGGCCGCTCGCGATCAACTGCTGCAGCGGATGCCGGCGGCGCACCTGCGGCTGATCGAGTCGCTGGAGCTGATGCTGGTGATCGGCGACCACGCCTTCGTCCATGCCGGCGTACGGCCGGGGACGGCCTTGCTCGACCAGGCCGAGGACGACCTGCTGTGGATTCGCCAAGGCTTCATCGACTTCCCCGGGCCGTTCGAGAAGATCATCGTTCACGGTCATAGCTGGCGCGAGGATCGGCCGGTGTTGCTGGACCATCGGGTCGGGCTCGACACCGGCGCCTATCAGACCGGGGTGCTCACCGCCGTCCGGTTCGAGGACGGCGAACGCGCCGTCCTGCAGGCGCGCGGACCGGCGGGTCTTCAGTCCTCGTAATAGCCGATGCGCTCCAGGCTCTGGCCGCGCAGGCGGCGCAGGACCCGGATCATGCGCGGGCGAGTCAGCAGCCAGACATTGTAGGCGGCGACAAAGGCCAAGGTCGCCGGGCCCACGCCCAGCAGCACGATGGCGACGATCAGCAGCGCCACCGAGCTGGCGATCCAGAAGCCGATCGCCCGAACGTCTCGTGCTCTCATCTGCGGTCTTCTCCAAGATTCCGAGCGAAGGCCGCGACCAGCCGTTCGCGGAAGGGTTGGCCCGGCCTCGATACGCTTAGCTGGCCGCGACTTTGCGGCAATTGGAGGGCTTTGGCCGCCCTGGCCCGGCATCGGGTCGAGATCGACGGCGTTCGCCTGACTCGGACTTGGGCGCCTGTCGGGATCGGTCGCCTCAATCCTGGGCGCCGCCTCGGCGGAAGCGGCGCCCTGCGCCGCCCCGGTGCGGCTTTTCGTCAACGGGGCTCCCGCTCTTGCTGACTCCGGTGTCAACTTCGCCCGACCGGCGAGTGATTCGCGTCGCCGGGCCCGCGGAACACCTCAATGTCGGAACACGACGCCAGCCTCCGTCCCGAACGGATCCTTGATCTGTCCGAGCGGCTCAGCACCGTGGCCGGAGCCAAGATCGGCGAGATCACCCGGGTCAACCGCGCCGCCAAGATGCTGTCGATCAACGCCCTGATCGTCGCCGCTCGGGCGGGCGAGGCCGGCAAGGGCTTCGCCATCGTCGCCGAGGAATTCAAGAAGATCTCCACCGAGATCGACGCCGTGGCCGCCGCCCTGGAGAGCCAGGTGCGCGCCGATCTCGACGAACTGACCCTGATCGGCGGCTCGATCCTCGGCCACCTGCGCGGCCAGCGCCTGGCCGACCTGGCCCTCAACGCCATCGAGATCGTCGACCGCAACCTCTATGAGCGCACCTGCGACGTGCGTTGGTGGGCGACCGATTCGGCGGTGGTGGCCTGCGTCGCCGAGGCTTCGGACGCCGCCGCCCGGCACGCCAGCCGGCGGCTGAAGGTGATCCTCGACGCCTATACCGTCTATCTCGACCTGTGGATCTGCGACACCCGCGGCCGGGTGGTGGCCAGCGGTCGGCCCGACCGCTATCCCGGCGCCCAGGGGACCTCGGTGGCCGCCGCCGCCTGGTTCCAGGGGGCGATGCGCACCGCGTCGGGCGACGACTTCACCGTCAGCGACATCGAGCGGCTGGCGGCCCTGGACGACGCCCCGGTCGCCACCTACGCCACCGCCATCCGCGCCGACGGCCAGGCCGACGGGGCGGTGATCGGCGTGCTCGGCGTGCATTTCGACTGGCGGCCCCAGGCCCAGGCGGTGGTCGACGGCGTCCGCCTGACCGCCGAGGAGCGGGCCCGCAGTCGGGTGATGCTGCTCGACCAGAACCGCCGGGTGCTGGCCGCCTCCGACGGCCGCGGCGTGCTCACCGAGACCTTCGCCCTCGACGTCGGCGGCGGACCTATGGGCAGCTACGCCGACGGCGACATGACCGTCGGCTACGCCCTCACCCCCGGCTACGAGACCTACAAGGGCATGGGTTGGTATGGCTGCATCGCCCAGACCCGCGAGGCGGGAGCGGGTTAGACGGTCTTGTTTTTAGGGAAATGGCGCACCCGACACGATTCGAACGTGTGACCTTTGCCTTCGGAGGGCAACGCTCTATCCAGCTGAGCTACGGGTGCATCCGCCAAGCGGAGGCGAGGTCTTTAGACGAAAGGCGACGGCGGTGCAAATGCCCCTCTAGCCTTTCGCCAGATAGATGAAGCGGACGATGAACAGGGCCGCCAGCAGGAACAGCAGCCAGTCGCTGCGGCTGGCCTGGCCGCGCAGCAGCTTGAGGATGGCGTAGCTGGTGATGCCGAAGGCCAGGCCGTTGGCGATCGAGAAGGTCAGCGGGATGGTGATCAGGGTCAGAAAGGCCGGGATGGCCACGGTCGGCTCGCTCCAGTCGATGTCGACCAGGCCGCCGATCATCATGGCCCCGACCAAGATCAGGGCCGGGGCGGCGGCCACGGTCGGGATCATCTGCACCAGCGGCGCGAACAGCAGGGTGACCAGGAACAGCAGGCCGACGACGACGGCGGTGAGGCCGGTGCGGCCGCCGGCCGTCACCCCCGCCGCGCTCTCGATATAGCTGACCACCGTGCTGGTGCCGGCCACGGCCCCGACCATGGTGGCGGCCGAATCGGCCAGCAGGATGCGGTTGAGGCGCGGGATCGAGCCGTCCTTGGCCACCAGGCCGGCCTTCTTCGACACCGCCACCAGGGTGCCGACATTGTCGAACAGGTCGACGAACAGGAAGACGAAGACGATCTCGGCCAGGGCCAAGCCCAGGCCGCTCTGCAGGTTCAGGGCCGCCGGCACGTCCAGCTTGAAGGCGGTGGCCCCGAGGTCGGCGAGATTGTAGGCCGGCGCCCCGACCGGGCCGAGGCCCAGGCCCCAGGCCGCCGCGCCGGTGACCAGCACGCCGATCAGGATCGCCGCCCGCAGCCGCCAGGCCTGCAGGGCGGCGATCAGCACCAGGCCGAGGATGGCGACGGCGGCGGTGGGGGTGGTCAGGTCGCCCAGGGCCACGGTGGTGGCCGGGTTGGCGACGATGATGCCGGCCTCCTTCAGGCCGATGAAGGCGATGAACAGTCCGACCCCGGCCGCCACCGCCGAGAACAGCGGCCGTGGGATGGCGGCGACGATCAGCTGCCGCACCCCGATCAGGGTCAGCACCAGGAAGGCCACGCCCGACAGAAACACAGCGCCCAGGGCGGTCTCCCACGGCAGGCCCATGCCCTTGACGACGGTGAAGGTGAAATAGGCGTTCAGCCCCATGCCCGGGGCCAGGGCCAGCGGATAGTTGGCGGCCAGGCCCATCAGGATGCTGCCAAAGCCGGCGGCCAGGCAGGTGGCGGCGGCGACGGCGGCCACCGGCATGCCGGCCTGGCCGAGAATGGCCGGATTGACCACGACGATATAAGCCATGGTCAGGAAGGTGGTGAACCCGGCCAGCACCTCGGTGCGGAAGCTGGTCCCGTGGGCCTTGAGGCCGAAAATGCGCTCCAGCAAGGCTGGTCCCCCGTCCGATTGCCTGGCGCCAGTCTTCGACGCCGGCGGGCGCGACGCAAGCCGCAAACCGCTGTTGGCCAAGCGCGCCGGCCGGCTATGTTGCGCCGGGGCGGTCTTCACCCCGGCGTGAAAGGATGCCGATGCGTCTGGTGGTGTTTCTGTTCGGCCTGCTGCTGGCCCCGAGCCTGGCCTGGGCGGCCGATCGGTTCGACACGACGCCGCGCACGGCGGTGGTCTCGGCCTTTCCGCCGGAGTTGGCGGCGCTGGAGGCGGCGACCACCGGCAAGGTCGAGCACGCCGCCGCCGGCACGCGCTTCGTCACCGGGACCCTGGAGGGGCGGCCGGTGGTGCTGTTCCTCAGCGGCGTCAGCATGGTCAACGCCGCCATGACCACCCAGCAGGCCCTGGACCGGTTCGCGATCAGCGCCATCGTGTTTTCCGGCATCGCCGGCGGAGTCGACCCGACCCTCGACGTCGGCGACGTGGTGGTCGCCGACCAGTGGGGCCAGTCGCTGGAGATGGCCTTCGCCCGCGAGATCCCCGGCGGCTTCTCGCCGCCGCAGGGCGAGCACGCGGGAATGGCCAATTTCCAGATGATGTTCCCGCGCGCCGTGCTCGCCGCCCAGACTCCGGGCCAGGTCGAGAAGCGGCTGTGGTTTCCGGCCGACCCGGCCTTGCTGGCGATCGCCCACAAGGCGGTCGAGGGCGTCGCCCTGCAACGCTGCGCGGCCGACCGCTGCCTGATCAAGACCCCCAAGGTGGTGGTCGGCGGCAATGGCGTCTCCGGCCCGGCCTTCGTCGACAACGCCGGCTACCGGCAATACGTGTTCGCCACCTACCAGGCGCGGGTGATCGACATGGAGAGCGCCGCCGTCGCCCAGGTGGCCTGGGTCAACAAGACCCCGTTCATCGCCTTCCGCAGCCTGTCGGACCTGGCCGGCGGCGATCCAGCCGCCAACCAGTTCCCGATCTTCCTGGGCCTGGCCTCGGAAAACTCGGCGACGGTGGTGCGGGCGTTTCTGAAGGCGCTGCCCTAGCGGCGACCGCCGTGGAGCGCCCTCGTCCTTCGACAAGCTCAGGATGAGGGCGACTTTGGCGCCGGGTCAGTAGAGATCCTCATCCTGAGCCTGTCGAAGGAGAGGATCGCGGGCCAAGATCGTCGCCGCTGCTCAGTCCCGCGTCGGGTCGCCCGCGGCCGGATCGCCATAGGTCAGCGACAGGAAGACATCCTCCAGGTCGGGGTCCTCGGTGGCGATGTCCTTGATGTGCAGGCCCTCGGCCCGCAGCGCCGCCAGCACCTGCTCGACGCTGGACTGGCCGGTGCGGTACGACACCGAGAACGCCCCGCCGCCGCGCAGCTTGGTCTCGAACCCGGCCAGCAGCGGCGCGCTGAGCACCGGCTCCTCGGGAGTGACCACCACGTTGCGGATGTCGAGCCGCCGCAGCAGGGTCGCCGTCGGCTCGCTGACCACCACCTCGCCGCGATTGACGATGGCGATGTGGTCGCACAGCTCCTGGGCCTCCTCCAGATAGTGGGTGGTCAGGACGATGGTCACCCCCAGGTCGTTGAGGCCCTTCACATAGCTCCACAGCTGGCGGCGCAGCTCGACGTCGACCCCGGCGGTGGGCTCGTCGAGGATCAGCACCGGCGGCTGGTGGACCATGGCCTTGGCCACCATAAGCCTTCTTTTCATGCCGCCCGACAGCTGGCGGACATAGGCGTTGGCCTTGTCGGTCAGGCCCAGGGCCCGCAACAGCTCGTCGGTGCGGCGCTCGGACTTGGGCACGCCGTAGAAGCCGGCCTGGACCTCCAGCGATTCGCGCGGCGTGAAGAACACGTCGGCGGCCAGCTCCTGCGGCACCACGCCGATGGCGGCGCGGGCGTCGCGCGGCCGAACGTCGATGTCGCGGTCCCAGATCCGCACCGTGCCCGACGACTTCCTGGTCAGGCCGGCCAGGATGTTGATGAAGGTCGACTTGCCGGCCCCGTTGGGCCCCAGCAGGCCGAAGATCGAACCGCGCGGCACCTTCAGATCGACGCCGTTGAGGGCGCGCTTCTCGGGCGAGGTCTTGGTGGCGGGATAGGTCTTGAACAGGCCTTCGGCTTCGATCGCGTAGGCGGGCAGGTCCATGGAACGTCCAGTCGGGCCCCAACGGGGCGAGCAAAGCGGGCGATAGGCGCGCGCTTCATTGACGACGCGTCGCGGCCTCGCATAGGTATGCCGGGTCGGCCGCCCCGCCAAGGCCGCGCTCAGAATTCGAAGGTTTTCCCGCCATGGCCAAGGCCAAGCTCGTGTCCGCCAAGTCCGTCGCGCGCACCGCGCCCACCGCCATGGAGACGGCGAGGCTCGACGTCGCCGCCGCCACCCCGCCGCCCGAGACCATCGTCGTCCGCTCGCACCGCATCGCCTGCGACGGCGTCGGCGGGGCCCTGGGTCATCCGCGGGTTTGGCTGGAGATGGGCGCGGCCGGCTTCGTCGACTGCTCCTACTGCGACCGCCGCTTCATCGCAGCCACCGCCGCCGGCCACGACGAGGACGAGCGCCTGGCCCCCGGGGTCTATGAGGGCTCGGGCGGGCATTGAGCCGGCCATGACCGATTCCGCCTCCGACGAGCCTCCCGCCTCGATCCGCGCCGCCACGCTAGCCGAGGCCTGGGCGGCCGAGGAATGGCCGCACGACGCCCCGGTGATCCGCACCATCGCCATGCCGTCGGACACCAATCCCGAAGGCGACATCTTCGGCGGCTGGCTGCTGTCGCAGATGGACCTGACCGCCGCCTCGGTGGCCTTCCACCGCGCCGCCGGCCGCTGCGCCACCGTCGCCATCGACGGCATGACCTTCATCAGCCCGGTGTTCGTCGGCGACGAGGTCAGCCTGTTCGCCCGCATTGTCCACACCGGCCGCACCTCGCTGAAGGTCGAGGTCGAGGCCTGGCGCCGCCGCCGCGACGGCGGCCAGGCCCACAAGGTCACCGAGGGTGTCTTCACCTTCGTCGCCATCGACGAGAACCGCCGGCCCCGGCCGCTGGCGGGGTGATCCGGGATAGATAGACGGGGACAGGCACTCACCCCCTATCGCCCGACATTGATCCCCGACGCCGTGGGGTGAGTGCCTGTCCCCGCTCCATCGATCCACTCCCAAAATTGTCAGCAGAGCGCCGGCGTCGGCTGTCTTGGCGCGCATCGAAGGTCTAGGCTGACGGCGCCTGTTCCTCGGAGATCGCCATGACCCCGTCCCCCGACCGTTCGGCCCAGGCCGAGGCCTTTCGCGCCTTGCACGCCGGCCCCGACGCGCTGGTGCTGCCCAACGCCTGGGACGCGGCCAGCGCCGCCCTGATGCAGGACGCCGGCGCGGCGGCGGTGGCCACCTCCAGCGCGGCGGTGGCCTGGGCCCGGGGCTATCCCGACGGCGACGCCGTGCCGGTTCCGGTGCTGCTCGATGTCATCGCCGGGATCGCGCGGGTGATCTCCGTGCCGCTCACCGCCGACATCGAGGGCGGCTACACCGACGACCTGACGGCCCTGGGCGAGACCGTCGCCGCCGTGATCGGGGCCGGGGCGGTGGGGATCAATCTCGAGGACGGGGCGCGCGATCCGGACCTCCACGCCCGCAAGGTCGCCGCGGCCCGCGAGGCGGCCGACCGGGCCGGCGTGGCGCTGTTCATCAACGCCCGCATCGACGTCTATCTGAAGGGCCTGGCGCAGGGCGAGGCGGCCCTGGCCCAGACCCTGGACCGGGCCGAGCGCTACCGCGCCGCCGGGGCCGACGGGATCTTCGTGCCCTGGCCGATCGACGAGACGCTGCTGACAACCCTGGCGCACGAGATCGCCCTGCCGCTGAACGTCATGGCCCGCCCGGGCCTGCCGAACGCCGCGCGGTTGGCGGCGATCGGCGTGCGTCGGCTGAGCTCGGCCACCGGCCCGTTCCGCGTCGCCTACGCGGTGATGGCCCAGGCGGTGGAGCGCTACCTGGCCGACGGCGACTCCAACGCCTTCGCCACCGAGGCCAAGCTGCCCGACCTCAACGCCCGGCTCGCCGGCCTCTAGGGCTTGGTGGGCGCCGGGGGAGTCGGCTCGATCGTCGTCCCCTCCCAGACGAAGCGGATCGGCAGGCCGATGCGCAGGCCATCGACCGGGTCGCCTTCCTTGGTCCAGGGATTCATCGCCATGACCTTGGCCGCTTCCAGGCCGGCCGCGCCAAAGCCCTGGCTGGCGGGATCCTCGCGCGCCACCTTGCAGTCGCTCATCTCGCCCTTGGCGGTGACGGCGCAGTTGACCACCGCCAGGCCGGTGGTGACGCCGGCCTTCAGCGCCGCCGCCGGATAGAGGCTGGCCATGCCCTCGGCCGACAGGGTGCGGATCCAGGTTGGATGGGTCAGCTTGCGCGCCTCCGGCGTGCTGGGGTTGCGGAAG
>JAQGIN010000409.1 GCA_028291125.1 Caulobacter sp. | reverse complement strand
GCCGCGCGGCGCGGACCGTCTCGATCAGCCGCCGATAGCTGTCGGCGGTGTGGTCGCGGTTCATGGCCTTGAGGATGCGGTCGCTGCCCGACTGCACCGGCAGGTGCAGATAGGGCATCAGCTCCGGTAGCTCGCCATGGGCGGCGATCAGATCCTCGCCCATGTCGCGCGGATGGCTGGTGGTGTAGCGGATGCGGTCCAGGCCCGGGATCCGAGCCAGCCGGCGGACCAGCTGCGCCAGGGTGATGCCGCCGCCATTGTAGGCGTTGACGTTTTGGCCCAGCAGGGTGACCTCGCGCACGCCCTGGTCGGCCAGGCGCCTCGCCTCGTCCTCGATCGATTCCGGCGGCCGCGACCACTCGCCGCCGCGGGTGTAGGGCACCACGCAGAAGGTGCAGAACTTGTCGCAGCCCTCCTGCACGGTGAGGAAGGCGGCGACGCCGCTGACCTGGCGCGCGCCGGCCAGGGCGTCGAACTTGGCCTCGGGCGCGAAGTCGGCGCTGAGCCGCTCGCCGCTGGCGCGGTGGGCGCGGGCGATCAGTTCGGGCAGCTGATGATAGGCCTGGGGCCCGACCACCAGGTCGACCGCCTTCTGCCGGCGCATGATCTCCTTGCCTTCGGCCTGGGCGACGCAGCCGGCCACGGCGATGGTCATGCGGCCGCCGGCGGCGGCCTTGCGGTCCTTCATCTGCTTGATGTAGCCGAGCTCGGAATAGACCTTCTCGGTGGCCTTCTCGCGGATGTGGCAGGTGTTGAGCACCACCAGGTCGGCGCCCTCGGGATCGTCGACCAGGCCATAGCCCAGCGGCCGCAGGACATCGGCCATACGCTCGCTGTCATAGACATTCATCTGACAGCCGTAGGTCTTGATGAACAGGCGCTTCTGCGGAGCGCCCTGCTCGGGCGGGGGGGCCTGAGGCGTCGCGGTGTCGGTCATCCGCGGGTTATGAGGGCGCGGAGGGCTGGGCGCAAGTTTCGGGGCGTCACTCCTCGATCGGCACGCCGTAGAGCTCCAGCCGGTGATCCACCAGCTTGTAGCCGAGCTTGCGGGCGATGGCGTTCTGCAGCGCCTCGATCTCTTCGTCGACGAACTCGACCACCTTGCCCGACTTCATGTCGATCAGATGATCGTGGTGATGGTTGGGGGTCTCTTCGTAGCGCGAACGGCCGTCGCGGAAGTCGTGGCGCTCGATGATGCCGCTCTCCTCGAACAGCCGGACGGTGCGATAGACCGTGGCGATCGAGATGTGCGGATCGACGGCGTGAGCGCGGCGGTGCAGCTCCTCGACGTCCGGATGGTCGGTGGCCGACGACAGTACGCGGGCGATGACCCGACGCTGGTCGGTCATCCGCATGCCTTTTTCGACGCAGAGTTTTTCGAGGCGGTCCAAGGCGCGTCTCCAGTGAATCGCCGGCAAGATAGGCGGATGCGGACTAAGTGTTAAGCGCGCGCCGCAGGATCAGCGCGTCCTTCGCCCCCTCGGGCTCGGCATAGTAGCCCTTGCGCAGGCCGGCGCGGGCGAATTTCGCCTGTTCATAGAGGCCGACGGCGGCGACGTTGTCGACCGCCACCTCCAGGAACAGCTGGGTCGCGCCGGCCTGGGCCAACAGGCCGACGGCGGCCTCGACCAGGGCGCGGCCCAGGCCGGCGCGGCGCGCCGCCGGGTCGACGGCCAGGGTGAGGATCTCGGCCTCGTCGGTGATCAGCCGGCAGGCGATGAAGCCGCGGATCACGCCGGCCTCGTCCTCGACCGCCAACGCCACCGCCCCGGTCCCCGCCAAGATCCGGGCCAGGTCCTCGGCGCTCCACGGCCGCGCGAAGGCCAGGGCATGGACCGCGGCCAGGGCGGCGGCGTCGGCCGGTTCGGCGGCGCGCAGCTTCATGCGGCCGGCAGGGTGGCGTAGGGCGCGCGCAGATACAGCGGGCGCGGCGAGGCGGTCGGGCGCGGGGCGCGGGCGGCCAGGCGGGCGACGACGACCGGGTCGGGCGCGGCCATGGTCAGCACCGTCGCGTCGCTCAGAACCTCGGCCAGCAGCGGCGCGCCCGGGCCGATCAGGGTGACCGGGCCGCCGGAATAGAGCTCGGCCAGCCGGGCGGCGGCGACGCCGAGCTCCAGCGCGTCGGGAGCCATCAGCGATATGCCGCCGTCGAACGCCTGCAGATGGACCTGACCCAGCTTGGCATCGAGCACGGCGGCGACGAAACCGGCCCGGGCCGCGTCGTCGGCGCTGGCGGCCAGGGCCTCCAGCGTGCCGATCCCGACGCAGGGGATGTCCAGCGCCAGGGCCAGGCCCTTGGCGAACGACAGGCCGACCCGCAGGCCGGTGAAGGCTCCCGGGCCGATGGTGACGCCGATCCGGGTCAGGCCGGAAAAGGCCGCGCCGGCCTGCGCCATGACCTCTTCAGCCAGCACGGCGATCCGCTCCTGATGGCCGCGGGTCATCGGCTCGACGCGCGCGGCCAGAACCGTATCGCCGTCCAGCACGGCGACCGAACAGGCCCCCAGGCAGGTGTCGAGGGCGAGGATCATGCGCCCGGCGCGGCGATCGGGGCGGCGCCCTTCCAGACGAACTCGCTGAGGATGGCCTTCTGGCGCAGGGTTTCGACCGGCGGCATCACGTCCTGGGTCCAGCCCGGCACGCCGAACACGTAGCGCAGCACCGGCTCGCCGAGGCGCGAACAGACCACGGCATGGCGCTCCCTGCCCTCGCCGATGCGGCAGCGCGAGACGTCCAGATCGGCGTCGGTCCATTTCATCAGCAGGGTCTCGCCGCGCGGCCCCTTGGCCGGGCCGCCGGCGACGCGGATCGTGCCGACGGTGGCGGCGCCCGGCTCGCCGGCGATCTCCAGCATGCCCATGCCGTCCTGATCGACGGTGATGATCGGGGTCATCACCCCCTGCGCCTCGTGCAGGAAGGCGCTCTTGACCTGGGCCTTGGGGAAGCGGGCCTTGATCGCCTCCAGGGTGAAGGCGGTCTGACCCATGATCGGGCCGACGGCGTATTCGTCGAGATCCAGCGGACCGCTCTCATAGGGGGTGAAGCGGTCGACCTTCGCGGTCGGGCCGCTTTCGGCGGCCGGCGCGGCCGGGGCGAGGTCGGCCGGCTTCGGCTTGGGGCCGCAGGCGGCGAGCAGCAGCAGCGGAGCGAGGATCAGGGCGAGGCGCTGGGTCATGCCGGGGGTTTTAGCATCGAGGCCCCGTTTGCACACCGCATCACCGAAACCTCGTCATCCCGGACGGCCTGCAAGACCGATCCGGGATGACGATGGAAATTGCCGATCAAACGATCTTGGCGGCTTCCTCGAACGTCAGCCGCGGATTGCGTGGGAACAGGTTCTCGTCGGTGCCGTAACCCAGCGAGACGATGAAGTTGGACTTGATGTTGGTCCCGGTGAAGAAGGCCTCGTCGACCTTGGCGTTGTCGAAGCCCGACATCGGGCCGGTGTCGAGGCCCAGGGCGCGGGCGGCGACGATCAGATAACCGCCCTGCAGCGAGCTGTTGCGCAGCGCGCCCCACTCC
>JAQGIN010000397.1 GCA_028291125.1 Caulobacter sp. | reverse complement strand
ATCCAGGCCAGCCGCGGGGCCAGAAGTTACGCCAACGACATCATGCTGGCGCGGATCATCGACGCCCTGGCCGAGATCTATCCGCACATCCCGCTGTGCATGCACCAGGACCACGGCAACGGCCTGGCCACCTGCGCCACCGCCATCCAGCACGGCTTCACCAGCGTGATGATGGACGGCAGCCTGATGGAGGACGCCAAGACCCCAGCCTCCTACGAGTACAACGTCGAAGTCACCCGCAAGGTGGTCGAGATGGCCCATGCCTGCGGCGTCTCGGTCGAGGGCGAGCTGGGCGTGCTGGGCTCGTTGGAGAGCGGCATGGGCGAGGCCGAGGACGGCCACGGCTTCGAGGGCGTGCTCAGCCATGACGAGCTGCTGACCGATCCCGACCAGGCGGTCGATTTCGTGCAGCAGACCGGCGTCGACGCCCTGGCCATCGCCATGGGCACCAGCCACGGGGCCTACAAGTTCACCCGCAAGCCGGACGGCGACGTCCTGGCGATGCACGTCATCGAGGAAATCCACCGCCGCCTGCCCAACACCCACCTGGTGATGCATGGCAGCTCGTCGGTGCCGCAGGACCTGCAGGACATCATCAATCAGTACGGCGGGCAGATGCCCCAGACCTGGGGCGTGCCGGTCGAGGAGATCCAGCGCGGCATCAAGCACGGCGTGCGCAAGATCAATGTCGACACCGACAACCGCATGGCCATCACCGGCGCCATTCGTAAGGTGCTGGCGGAGAAACCCGGCGAGTTCGACCCGCGGGCCTATCTGAAGCCGGCCAAGGAGGCGATGCGCAAGGTCTGCGCCCAGCGCTTCGTCGAGTTCGGGGCGGCCGGCTGGGCCGGCAAGATCCGGCCGATCTCGACCACCGCCATGACCAAGCGCTACGTCTCGGGCGAACTGCATGCCCGCACCGTGGGCGCGGCCCAGGCGGCGGCGGAGTAGAAGACCTAATCGCCCGCGGCCAAGGTCGCGGGCGGTCCGACCTTAGAAGGTCATGATCCAGCGGATCGCCGCCACCGCGCAGGCGATCGAGATCGCGAAGACGAAAAAGCCGCTCGCGCTCGATTGAGCCTTCGGGGCCTTGTAGCGTGCGGTCTTGGCCAAGCGGCGTCCTCCAGGCGGAACGGCCGCCATCGGATCATCATCGCGCCGTTGTTTGAAGACCGGCCTTCCGAACGCGGTTAAGCCCGCGTCACCAGCGCAGGGCCCAGCGCCCGATCGCCGCGCCGATGACGCCGCAACCCAGCACGCCCAGGGTGTACCAGACGCCGACGAAGGCCATGGCGGTCTCGGCGCAGTGCAGGCCGTAGATCGTCGCCGCCACGCCGCCGGAGAACACCCCAGCCGCGAAGCCCGCCGCCGTCGGCCGGGTCGGAGCCAGCCGGCGCAGCATCCACAGGCTGAGGCCCAGCATCGGCAGCGACAGCAGCAGGATGTTGAGCGTGCAGCGGCTCCAGGACTGGCCCTTGAGCATCAGCAACCGCTCGAGCGGCGACACGCCCAGCGCCTTGACCACCGCGACGCCGCCGAACAGCGCCAGCACCGCCAGGCCGAAGATCAGCGCCTTGCGGCCCGAGCCGGCCGGCCGGGCCAGGCGCTCGCTGGCCCAGAAGCCGGCCAGGGCCAGGGCGAAGGTGTAGCTGGCCTTCATCCAGAACATCCGGCCGCCGGCGGCGGCGTCGAGGTCCGGCCGCACGCCCAGCCAGACCAGCAGGATCACTAGGGCGGCCAGGGCCCCCGCCGCGGCCACGGCGGCGAAACGGCGCTGGATCGCGCCGCCGCGCACGGGCCGCAGCTCGGCGGCCAGGGCGTCGATCAGCTCATCGGTCCGCACGGCCACGCATCCTTTCCGTCAGGGTCTTCAACGCCCGGTGCAGGGCGACCTTGGCGGCCCCTTCCGAGACCCCCGCCCGCGCCCCGGCCTCGGCCAGGCTGAGACCCTCGATCTTGACGTCGCGCACCAGGGCGCTCTGCCGGGCCGGCAGGGTGTCGAGCAGGCGGTCGAGGTCCATCGCCGCGCCGGGCTCCGGATCGGTCGAGGCCAGCACCTCGACATAGTCGTCCAGCGGCACGGCCATCCGCACCCGCCGGCGGCGCCAGTGGTCGATCAGCTTGTAGCGGGCCACGGCGAAGGCCCAGGCGGTGAACGGCTGGGCGCGGTCATAGGTCGCCCGCCGCGTGTGCACCGCCATCAGGGTCTCCTGCACCAGATCCTCCACGTCGCCGGGCGCGTCGCCCATGCGGCGCGCGAAATAAACGCGCAAACGTCCGTTCAGCAGGCTCAGCAACACGTGATAGGCGGCCGCGTCGCCGTCGAGGCCGCGCAGCATCAGCGCTTTGAGACGAGCTTCGGTGTCGGTCACGCTCTCCCCTATTCGCGCCAAGCGGGCCGATGGTTACACCGGCCGCCGCCGCTCCGAAACCGCGCCGCGACCGGTTCGCTGAATTTCAGTCGCCGAGCGGTGTGACCTTCAATGCGTCCGGGTCGAACTGGGCCTTGACCGCGGGCCGACTGGCGACCCGGCGGTTCGCAAAGGGGAGAAGGAAGGGGCGTTAGTGGACCGTCACCGCCCGCGGCTTCTTCCAGAATTCCTCGGTCAGGGCGTTGGCGAAGCCGAGCCAGCCCATATAGGGGCTCGACAGGCCCGAGGTCGGGGCCACCAGTTTGCGGGCGCTGAGGGCGTAGGCGGCCGAGGCGCCGAGCGAGGCGACGGCCGCGCCCAGCTGGCCGCCCATGCGCTTGGCCCCCAGGGCCAGCCACAGGGCGTTGAAGCCCTGCACCAGGCTCCACAGGGTCAGGGCGCGGGTGCGGGTCGGGCTGGACGGAGCGTTCCAGATCCGCAGGCCCGACAGGGTCATGGCGATGAACAGCGGCGGCAGGATCAGGCTGGTCAGGCGCTTGGGCTGGTGGGCCACCGGTTCGTGCAGCTCGGCGAAGTCGGCGGCGTACATCTGGTCGTCGATCATCCGCTCGTGGCGCCGCGCCATCAGGGCCGAGGCCAGGATGGCCCCGCCGGCCAGGGCCGCGCCGAACAGCAGCTGGGTCCCGACGCTCGATCCAGCCGGGGCGTCCAGTTCGAAGGCTTCGCGTCCCGGGTGCGCCTTCTCGGCATGAGGCTTGCCGTGGGGGATGGGCATGGACGAACTCCTCGCTACTGTGAGCGAGTAACTGTCTAGCTGCGCCTTGGTTCCCGCAAGCGCCGTTCGTTCCAGAGGGGGAAAAGCATGATCCGTTTGCGCGACGCCCAGGCGGGCGAGGTCGATCTGATCCGCGACATCGAGCGCCGATCGGCCGTCCGCTTCGTGGCCATCGGCATGGCCCATCTGGCCGACGACCAGCCGATCGCGGCCGAGACCCTGGCCCAGCGCATCGCCGCCGGCGGCCTGATGGTGGCGGCCGAGGCCGACGACGTGCCGGTGGCCTTCGTGATGTTCCGGCCGGCCGACGGCTGGGCCTATGTCGAGCAGATCGACGTCTTGCCATCGCACGCCGGCCGCCGGATCGGCGCCGGCCTGCTCGACGCCGTGGCCGAGCGGGCGCGGACGGCGGCGCGGCGCGGCCTGATGCTGTCGACCTTCAAGGACGTGGCCTGGAACGCGCCCTATTACCGCCGGATCGGCTTCGTCGACGTCGCCGACCACGCCCTGAGCCCCGCCCAGACGGCGATCCGCGCCGAGCACGTGGCGCGCGGGCTGGACGAGACCCGGCGGGTGTTCATGGTGCGGGCGGTGTGAGGGACCAGATCCTCCCCCTCGGGGGGAGGATCACGTCTACGACGGCAGCTCGCCCATGGCGCTCTGCAGGTAGTTGGCCTCGCCCAGCGACTTGACCAGCGACAGCTGGGTCTCGAGGAAGTCGATATGCTCCTCGGTGTCCGACAGGATCTCGCGCAGCAGTTCGCGGCTGACATAGTCGCGGGCCTGTTCGCACTGGACGATCCCCGGGATCAGGGTCTCGCGGCCGCCGACCTCGACCGACAGGTCGCTAGCCAGGCATTCGGGCACGGTCTCGCCGATCTTCAGTTTGTGTAGGTCCTGCAGGTTGGGCAGGCCGTCGAGGAACAGGATGCGGTGGATCAACTTGTCGGCGTGCTTCATCTCGCCGATCGACTCGTCATAGGTGATCTTGCCGAGCCGTTTGAAGCCCCAGTTCTCGTACATGCGGGCGTGCAGGAAGTACTGGTTGACGGCGGTCAGCTCATTAGTGAGCACCGCGTTCAGCAGCCGGATGATGCCGGGATCGCCTTGCATGGCGGGTCTCCATCGAATCTGAGGTCGAGCGGACCCTGAGCCATCGGACGGCGGGCGGCAACTCCAATGTCTGCAAGTGTTTCTCGCTCTCACGGAAAGCCGGGAGGGCGATCCGAAAGGTGAAATCCGGAGCTTATTCGGCGGCGTAGCGCAGAGTTTCGCGGGTCTCGGCGATCATCTGACGCATCTCGCAGACGCACTTGGCGCACTGGGCCTGGCAGCCGCGCGCGCGGAACACCTCGGCCGGGCGGCTGGCGCCCGCGTCGATGGCGGCGCGAACCTCGCGCTCCCGGATGCCGTTGCAGTTGCAGACGTACAAGACTGATCGCCCCGCCGAATGAGTGTCATTCTCATCTAGCGAGGCCGTGAGGTTTTTGCAACTCATTTGCATTGCGACACTTTGGCTCCCCACACTTTGGCAAGGCTGGCGATTTGGCGTAACCAACGGCCATGTCCTCCTGCCGCCTCTATCTGATCACCCCGCCCGCCTTGCCCGACCTGGCCGCCTTCGCCACGCGCCTGAGCGAGGCCCTGGACGGCGGCGACGTCGCCGCCCTGCAGATCCGGCTGAAGGATGTCGCCGACGACGCCATCGCCGCCGCCGTCGCCGCCCTGGCCCCGATCGCCCGAGCCCATGACGTGGCCCTGATCCTCAACGACCGGCCCGACCTAGCCGCCCGCCTCGATTGCGACGGCGTCCATATCGGCCAGGACGACGGCCCGTTCGCCGAGGCGCGGCGGCTGATGGGCCCGGACCGCATGGTCGGGGTCACCTGCCACGACAGCCGCCACCTGGCCATGGAAGCCGCCGAGGCCGGGGCCGACTACGTGGCCTTCGGGGCCTTCTTCCCGACCACCACCAAGGACGCCCCCACCGTCGCCGACCCGGAGATCCTGTCGATCTGGCAGGAGGTGATGCAGACCCCCTGCGTGGCGATCGGCGGCGTCACCGTCGACACCGCCGCCCTGCTGGCCCAGGCCGGGGCCGACTTCCTGGCGGTGTCGGCCGGGGTCTGGGCCCACCCCGACGGCCCCAAGGCGGCCGTCGCCGCGCTCAACGCCCAGATCGCCGCGGGGCTGGCGGCCCGCTGAACACCGTTACGTCGATTGCCGCCCAAGCTTCGCGGGCGTACCCTTCCGCAAAACACCACGGGAGGACGTTCATGCGTAAGCGGCTCGGACTGTGTTTGGTTGGTCTGGCGGCCTTGGCGGTTTCGACCGTCGCCCATACCGAGGATTGGAAGCCCACCCCGCTCGACCCGACCATCGTCTACGACAAGGACTTCATGCGGGTCGACGCCCAGACCGGCCTGGTCGTGCTGCGGATGACCACCGGCAAGTCCAGGGGGCCCTACAAGGACTGGCCGGCCGGCAAGCAGCCGATCGAGATCTACGCCATCGACTGCGCGGCCGATAAGTGGATGAGCCTGGGCATGGACTTCGTCGGCGACAAGGGCCTGCCCAAGAACTGGCGCAAGGAGGAGCAGGTCGAAGACTACAAGGGGGCGGTCGGAGCCGCGGGCAAGCTGGCCTGCGAGACCCGCGAGACACTGCCGAAAGTGACGCTGCCCTAAGGGCGCTAGCGCTGGGCGATCGCGCCGGCGAAATCGATGACGCACATGGCGCCGTAGGCGCGATGAGGACCGCAGGCGACCCCGGCCGATCGATAGGCTCCGGTGAAGATGTTGCGGCGATGGCCGCGGCTGGCCACCCGGCTATCGACGATCAGCTGCCGCACGATGTCGCGCGGCTCGTCCTGGCCATAGGAGATGTTCTCGGCGACGAGGCCCGCCCAGACGCCGTTCTGGCGCAGCCGTTCCCCAAGGCTCCCCGCCGGCCCGTGGCCGACGTCGCCGCGCGCCCCTTGGGCCCGGGCGTATTCGCGCGCCGCCGCCGTGATCCGCGCGTCGCGCCGCAGCGGCGGCAGGGCGGGCTGTCGCTCCAGGAAGTCGATCGCCTCCTCGAGCGCGTCGGGGTCCTCGTTGGCGAAGCTGGAATAGCGGTCCGGGTCCGCCGATCGCATCTGGCGTCGCAGGTCGCGGGCGTAGTCGGCGGGGCGCTCGCGCGCGAAATTGAGTTCGGCCAGCACGGCGTCATCGAGGCCGTCGGCGAACGCCGAGGACGCGGCGAGGAGCGACGCCGCGAGGATGGCGAGGCGAAACAGGGGCATGGGCACGGTGAGACGCTCGCTGATCGTCTACGTCCCCCGTCGCCATCCAGGCCCGAACCTCGCGGCGAAATAAAGACCGCGCGCGGCCTCCGCGGCGCGTCAAAATCCGCCCCGTCCTTGCTATCCGCCCCCCTCGCGTCTAGGTTCCGCCGCCCATTTCCCCGCCCTCGCAGATCGCAAGTTCATGAAGATCAACGGCAACACCATCAGGCCCGGCATGGTGATCGCCCATGACGGCGGCCTGTGGGCGTGCGTCAAGGCGGCGCACGTCAAGCCCGGCAAGGGCGGGGCCTTCGCCCAGGTCGAGCTGAAGAACCTGATCGACGGCCGCAAGCTGAACGAGCGCTTCCGCTCCGAGGACAAGGTCGAACAGATCCAGCTGGAGCAGAAGGACCACACCTTCCTCTACGCCGAGGGCGAGATGCTGGTGTTCATGGACAGTGTCACCTACGACCAGATCAGCCTGCACGGCGACTTCGTCGGCGAGGACCGCGTGCGCTGGCTGCAGGACGGCATGAAGGTCAAGGTCGAGTTCCACGAGGACCGGCCGATCACCATCGACCTGCCCGAGCACGTGGTGGTCACCATCGTCGAGGCCGACGCCACGGTGCGCGGCCAGACGGCCAGCTCGTCCTATAAGCCGGCCAAGGCCGACAATGGGGTCCGCATCATGATTCCGCCCTATATGGAGGCTGGCGAGCGCGTGCTGGTCTCCACCGAGACCGGCGAATATCTGCGCCGCGCCGACTGACCGCCCCCTGAACGCCCAAGACACCTAGACCCCCGCCCGATCGGAACCGACCTTGGCCACCCCCACCGCCCTCCTCAACGTGATGATCGACGCCGCCCGCAAGGCGGCCCGCGGCCTGGCCCGCGACTTCGGCGAAGTCACCGAACTGCAGGTCTCCAAGAAGGGGCCGGCCGACTTCGTCACCGCCGCCGACCAGAAGGCCGAACAGACCATCTTCGAGGTGCTGGAAAAGGCCCGTCCGGGCTACGGCTTCCTCGGCGAGGAACGCGGCATGGTCGAGGGCACCGACAAGACCCACACCTGGATCGTCGA
>JAQGIN010000393.1 GCA_028291125.1 Caulobacter sp. | reverse complement strand
GAGAACACCATGTGGTCGTCCGGCAGATCCAGGAAGTCGCTCACCGTCTTGGCGTACTGGCTCCAGAATTCCTGGGCGCAGGTGTCCAGGCCGCGCTCGACCGCCAGCAGCATCACCGTCTGCATGTACATGCCCAGGTCCGACCATTGCGGCGGCCCCATGCCGCGGTCGATCGAGAAGAACAGCGCCACCGGCGCGTCGAAGAAGCCGCCGTTGCGGGCGAACTGCGTCAGCCGGCGCAGCTTGTCCTCGCGCGGGATGCCGAGCGCGGCGTAGAGGTCCTCGCCGACCTGGAAGCGGCGGGTGCGGTAGGGCTCCCAGAGGTTGGGCGGATAGACCGCGTATTCCGGCCCGTCGGGCGCGGCCAGGCGCGGGGCGATCAGCGCCTTGAACGCCGCCAGCGGCGCGCCGGCCAGGGCGTGGACCCGCCAGGGCTGAAGATTGCCGCCGGACGGAGCCCGGGCGGCGCGCTCCAGGATCTCGCGCACCACCGCCCCGGGGATCGGGTCGGACTTGAAGGCGCGCACCGACATGCGGCGCTCGACGGCCTGGGCGACATCCATCAGGGGCTCCTTAACGGGCTTGGCCGCATGTCTGGCGACAACGGCGTCCGGCGTGGTTAGCATCCGGCCGTTGGGGCAAGACAAGCGGGTTTAAGGGGCGGTTCGTGCGGCTGTTGCGCAATATCTTTCTGGCGCTGTTCATCCTGTTGGTGGCCGGGCCGGTGCTGACGGTGGCGATCTATCGCTTCGTGCCGCCGCCGGTGACGCCGCTGATGATCATCCGCATCGTCGAGGGACGCGGCCTGGACCATCGCTGGCGGTCGATCGATTCGGTGTCGCCGGCCCTGCCGCGCGCCCTGATCGCCGCCGAGGACGCCCGCTTCTGCGACCATCACGGCTTCGACTTCGACGCCCTGCAGAAGGCCTACGCCAACAACGAGAAGGGCAAGAAGATCCGCGGCGGCTCGACCATCAGCCAGCAGACGGCCAAGAACATCTTCCTGTGGCCGGGGCGCTCCTATGTCCGCAAGGGACTGGAGGCCTATTTCACCGTGCTGATCGAGCTGGGCTGGGGCAAGCGGCGGATCATGGAGATCTATCTCAACAGCATCGAGTTCGGCCCCGGCATCTATGGGGCCGAGGCCGCCGCCCACCGCTATTTCGGGGTCGGGGCCGATCGTCTGACGCCCGCCCAGTCGGCCCGGCTGGCGGCCATCCTGCCCAGCCCGCTGAAGTGGAAGGCGGTCGGCTCGGGGCCGTATGTGAAGAAGCGCTCGCGGCGGATCGGGGCGGCGTCGGGCACGGTGCGCCGCGACGGCCTGGCCGCCTGCGTCGCCTAGCCAAGGAGACCCGCGATGTCCGTCGCTCCCGGCCCGACCCTGGAGACCGCTCGGCTGATCCTGCGTCCCACCGCCGCCGAGGACCTCGACGGCTGGGCGGCGATGATGGCCGACGAGGAAGCCGCCCGCTACATCGGCGGGGTGCAGGTCCGCGCCCAGGCCTGGCGCGGCATGGCCTCGATGGCCGGCTCCTGGGCGCTGAACGGTTTCGGCATGTTCTCGCTGATCGAGAAGGCCAGCGGCCGCTGGGTCGGGCGCATCGGCCCGTGGCGGCCGGAGGACTGGCCGGGGACCGAGGTCGGCTGGGGCTTGGCGCGCGAGGCCTGGGGCCAGGGCTACGCCGTCGAGGCCGCCGAGGCGACCATCGACTGGGCCTTCGACCACCTGGGCTGGACCGAGGTGATCCACTGCATCGACGCCGAGAATCGCCCGTCGCGGAAGGTGGCCGAGCGGCTGGGCTCGCGCAATCTGCGCCAGAGCCGCCTGCCGCCGCCCTACGAGACCACGGTGGTCGACATCTGGGGCCAGAGCCGCGAGGCCTGGCGGGCCCGGCGTCGGGCCTAGGCCGCCGGCTCCGGCGCGGGCCGCTCATAGGCGGCGCGGCTGCGGCCCGAGCGCACGAACACCCGGGTGATGCGCGAATCGATGGCGCGCAGGCGGTCGGCGAATTCGTCGGCGGCCTGCTCGATGTCGGGCGCCGTCAGGTCGTCGCGCCAATCGAGGGTGACGCCCAGCAGGATCTCCTGCGGCCCCAGATGCATCGACAGCACCTCGGCGACGCTGTCGACGCGCGGATCGGCCGCGATCGCCGCCCGCACGGCGGCGACGATGCGGGGCGAGGCGGCCTCGCCGGTCAGCAGGCTGCGGGTCTCGTTGGCCAGAAAGACGGCGACCAGCACCAGCAGCATACCGATCGCCACCGAGGCCGCGCCGTCGGCCCAGGGCAGATGGAGGATCGTCGTCCCGGCCACGCCCAGCGCCGCGATCGCCAGGCCGGCCAGGGCCGCGCCGTCCTCCAGCAGCACCGCGAAGATCGACGGGTCCTTGCTGCCGCGCAGGGCGGCCAGGAACGGCGCGCCCCGCCGCAACACCGAAAACTCGCGCCAGGCCACCAGGAACGAGCCGCCCTCGAACAGCGCCGCCAGGCCCAGGACCAGGAAGTTGATCCACGGCCGGTCCATCGGCTCGGGCCGGGTGATCTTCAGCACGCCTTCATAGATCGAGAAGGCCCCGCCCAGGGCGAAGATCAGCAGGGCGACGACGAAGGCCCAGAAATACAGCTCCATGCCGTGACCGAACGGGTGGGTGGCGCTCGGCGGCCGGGCGGCGCGGCGGATGCCCAGCAGCAGCAGGCCCTGGTTGCCGGTGTCGACGGCCGAGTGGATCGCCTCGGTCAGCATGGCCGACGAGCCGGTGAGGGCGAAGGCCACGGCCTTGGTCATGGCGATGGCCAGGTTGCCGGCCAGGGCGGCGTAGACGACGGTCGTCGAGTTCGAGGCGGATCGCGGGACGGGCATGGGAACCGAACGCGAGCTTGGCGCTCGGTGTTCCGGCCCCGCTTGGCTAGAACCAGCCGGCCTCGCGCAGGGCCTTGGCGTAGGCGCGGCTGACCGGGGCCTGGGCGCCGTCGGCCAGGGTCAGAATCGCCCGGCCGTCGCCGCGCTTGGCGTCGCGCACCGCCGCCTTGGCCACCCACCACGAGCGATGGGTCTGGGCGCCCTCCAGGCCTTCCAGCTCGGCGACGGCGTCGGCCAGGCGCAGCAGGATCAGGTCCTGGCCCTTGGAGGTGCGCAGCCGCAGATAGTGGTCCTCGGCCTCGACGGCGTAGAGTTCGGCGCCGCGCAGCTTGGGCGGCAGGCGATCGAGGAAGCGGGCCGGCGCCGCGCCGGCCGGGGCGGCGTGAGTGATCGCCTGGCGCGGGCGGGTGAGCATCATCAGCGCGGTCATGGCGACGGTGACCACCAGGCTGGTGACCAGATAGCCGGCCAGACTCCGGCCGGTCAGCGGCGGCGCGCCGCCGATCCCCCACACCGCCGCGGCCGCGATCGGCGTCAGGACGGCGACGAGGGCGGCGCCCAGGAGCCAGGGCGAGCGGCCGGCCAGCAGCCGGCCGACGATCAGGCGGGCGACCAGCGAACCGATCACCGCCCCGGCCAATGACAGACCGATCCAATAGATCAGCCGCCGGCCGAGCGGCACGGCGTCGGTGCCCAGCGCCCCGACCAGGGCCAGGAAGCCGCCGGCGCAGCCCGCCACCGCCAAGGTGCGCAGCCAGCGGCCCAGGCTCCAGTCCATTGACGCTTCGCCAATGGCGGCCGGCCGCCGTCCACGAAGTTTCGACGCCGTTTCACGCACCCCGGGACGCCCCACGAAACCCGCCGATCTAAGTCTGCCCTCGGTCGCCCGTCGCGATCGTTCGAGGAGCAAGATGATGTCTGACAAGGCTCTGTCAATCGCGCCGCGGCTGCTGCGCACCCTGGCGATCGGGGTGGCGGCGACGATCGTGCTGATCGTCCTCACCGCCGGTGGCCGCGTCGGTGTGCTGGCCGACCTGGCGCACGCGCTGCACGGTCGCCTGCACGCGCCGCGCCTCGATCTGCTGGCCGTCGCGCCGCCGCAGATCCAGATCCATGTCGTCGCCGTCAGCGTGGCGCTGTGCGTCGGCGTGGCGCTGATGCTCGGGGTCAAGGGCCGGCCGCTGCACCGGGCGCTCGGTTGGACCTGGGTGGCGGCGATGGCGACGGCGGCGATCTCGTCGCTGTTCATTCACCGCGCTCATCCCGGCGCCTTCAGTTTCCTGCACCTGTTCGCCGGCTGGACGCTGATCGCCCTGCCGGTCGGCGTGGCGGCGGCCCGGACCCACAGGGTGCGACTGCACCAGCGGACCATGACCGGTCTGTTCGTGGGCGGATTGTTGATCGCCGGGGTGTTCGCCTTCCTGCCGGGACGGCTGATGTGGCGGGTGGTGTTCGGCTGAACCGCTTGCCATCGGCGGTCGGCGAGGCCTAATCCGGAGGCAGCCAGTCCACGAGAAGAGTCCGTCTTCATGACCGCCGCCAAGCCTCTCGCCCGTTCAGGCGGGCGGGGCAGACCCTCCAAGGCCACCGGCCTGGATCTCAAGCAGATGATTCTGGACGCCGCCGAAGGCATGTTCGCGCGCCACGGCTTCTACGGCGTCACCACCCGCCAGGTGGCGGCCGAGGCCGGCGTCGACACCGCCCTGATCCACTATTATTTCGGAGCCAAGCGCGAGCTGTTCGACGCGGTGTTCCTGCGCCGGGCCGAGATCCTCAACCAGGCCCGCATCGCCTCGATGGACGTCTACGAGGCCGACCACGCCAGGGGCGAGGCGATGACGGTCGAGGGGGTGATCACCGCCTTCATCGACCCCTTGCTGCGCATCTCGCAGGACGGCGGCCCGGGCTGGAAGAGCTATTTCGCCCTGGTCGCCCAGGTCAACAACACCCCGGCCTGGGGCGGCGAGACCATGACCCGGTTCTTCGATCCGGTGGTCCACCGCCTGGTCGAGACCCTCAAGACCGTCCGTCCGCAGGCGGAGTATCGCGACCTCTACTGGTGCTACCAGTTCCTGACCGGCTCGATGATGCTGGCCCTGTCGGAGACCGGCCGCATCGATTCGCTGTCGGAAGGCGTGTGCCATTCCAGCGATCTGGAGGCCGTTCGGGTCCGGTTGTTCGCCTATTGCGCGGCCGGCTTCGAGTCGGTGATCGGTCGCGCCGCCAAGGCCTGATCGGCCTCCGCCGGCCCCGCCGATTCGCCATTTCATCACCTGGTGAAAAAAGACTGGCGTCCGTTCCCGGTCTAGGTGACAGTGGCCACAATTCGCGGATCAATGAATTCGCGAAGCGCAAACACGCGCCCGACCAACGGGCCGGTGGCGATTAGGGCGACGGAACGCATAGGGAGGGGAAACCCAATGACATCGATGTGGAAGGCTGCGCTCCTGGCGGGCGCCGCGTGGGGCGTCGCCGCGACGACGGCCGGCGCTCAGCAACAGGCTCCGGCTTCGACCTCGGGCGATCTCGCCGTCGAGCAGGTGGTGGTCACCGCCCGCCGCCGCGAGGAAAATCTCAAGGACGTGCCGGTGGCCGTCACCGCCTTCAGCGCCGAGCAGCTCGAGCGCCAGGGCGCCAGCGACATCACCAACCTGCAGCAGACCACGCCGAACGTCACCGTTCAGGTCGCCCGCGGCTCCAACTCGACCCTGATCTCCTACATCCGCGGCATCGGCCAGCAGGACCCGCTGTGGGGCTACGAGCCCGGCGTCGGCCTCTATGTCGACGACGTCTATATCTACCGGCCGCAGGGCGCGGTGCTCGACGTGTTCGACGTCCAGCGCATCGAGGTGCTGCGCGGGCCGCAAGGCACGCTGTACGGCCGCAACACCATCGGCGGCGCGATCAAGTACGTGACCAACCGGCTGGACGACGAGACCGCGGCCCGCATCAAGGGCACGGTCGGCTCCTATAACCAGCGCGACCTGCTGGTGTCGGGCAAGACCCCGATCGGCGGCGGCTTCTCGGTGGGCGGCGCCTATGCGCTCTACAAGCGCGACGGCTTCGGCAAGAACCTGACCACCGGCGCCGAGCACTACGATAAGGACGTCCAGGCCATCCGCCTCAGCGCCGAATACGCGCCCAATGACGACCTGTTCTTCCGCCTGGCCTACGACAAGGTGCAGGACGATTCCAACGCTCGCCACGGCCACCGCGAGCTGCCGACCCTGGTCGGCGCCTATCCGGTGCTGGACGTCTATGACACCCAGGCCGGCCTGGGCAATGACAACTCGGTGGAGACCGAGGGCGTGTCGCTGACCGGCCAGTGGGCGGCCTCGGACCACCTGACTCTGAAGTCGATCACCGCCAGCCGCAAGGGCCACACCTCGACGGTCATCGACTTCGACGGCACGCCCGTGCCGACCCTGGACGTGCCGGCCAAGTACGACGACCGCTCGTTCTCGCAGGAGCTGCAGGCGGTCTATTCGGACGACGTGATCCAGGGCGTGTTCGGCCTTTACTACATGAACAGCCAGGCCTCGGGCGAGTTCGACACCATCGCCGGCAATCTCGGCCTGGCCATCGCCGACGGCGGCAAGGTCAGCACCCAGAGCGTCGCCGCCTTCTTCGACGTCAGCGCCAACTTCACCGAGCGGTTCAAGGTTTCGCTCGGGGCCCGCGCCACCCGCGACCACAAGCGCAGCAGCACCTTCCGCCTGTTCTACCTGGGCGCCACCCGGACGCCGTTCCAGGGCGGGGTCAACCGGCCGATCCTGCAGGTCCGCACCAACTATTCGGCCACGCGGACCTTCTCGCAGTTCACGCCGCGGCTCAGCGCCTCCTACGAGCTGACCGACGACCTCAACACCTATGTCTCCTATTCCAAGGGCTTCAAGTCGGGCGGCTGGGACATGCGCGGCGACGCCATCGCCACGCCGCAGACCGTCGACGGCTACGATCCCGAAACCGTCGACGCCTACGAACTGGGCCTCAAGGGCTATCTGTTCGATCGCCGCGTCTCGTTCGCCTCGGCGGCCTTCCTGTCGAAGTACAAGAATCAGCAGGTCTCCACCCAGGTCGCCCTGGGCAACACCATCGCCAGCAATATCGACAACGCCGGCGCATCCACGCTGTACGGCGTCGAGTTCGAGGGCCAGGCTCGGCTGACGACCAACCTCTCGGGGACCGTGGCCCTGGGCTACATCCACGCCAAGTACGACACCTTCAGCCGCTTCGTGCCCGGCGGCGCCCCCAACCCGCTGAATCCGTCCCAGCTCATTCCGGCCGGCGGCCAGGTGGTCAATGTCGCCGATCTCTACGGCTTCCAGAACACCCCCGAATGGACCGGCAATGTCAGCCTGACCTGGCGCGGCGAGCTGGCGGGCGGCCATCTGGCGGTGACCCCGATGGTCAGCTATCGCGACAGCTACCAGCAGTTCGAACAGCCCCTGCCGCTGCTCGACCAGAAGGCCTTCACCCTGGTCGACCTGACGGCGATCTGGACGGCTCCGGGCGACCGCTACAAGCTGACCCTGACTGGCAAGAACCTGACCAATGAGCGCTACCGCACCGGCGGCTACAATTTCGGCGTCGCCACCTACAACAACTCGGTGATCGGCTTCTACGGACCGCCGCGCACCGTGTCGGCGGGCCTCGAACTGAACTTCTGATCCTTGCGACGGCGGCGCGGTCCAGGCGCGCCGCCGTCCATCCTCAGGTAAAGCCCGCGGGACCGCCCTCGTCCTTCGACAAGCTCAGGATGAGGGCTATTGCAGCGGCTGAGCAGAATCCTCGTCATGAGCTTGTCGAAGGACAGGATTTCGGGCCGGGAGCGGGGCGTGGAATGATCGAGACCCAGACCAGCAAGCCCACCGAGCCGGGGTCGCGCTACCGCTACGTGGTGCTGGCGATGCTGATCCTCGCCTACACCTTCAACTTCCTCGATCGGCAGATTCTCGGCATCCTCAAGGAGCCGATCAAGGCCGAGCTGGGCCTCACCGACACCCAGCTGGGGCTGATGGGCGGCATCTTCTTCGCCCTGCTCTACACCACGCTTGGGGTGCCGATCGCCTGGCTGGCCGACCGGGTCAGCCGCACCTGGATCATGACCGTCGCCCTGACCCTGTGGAGCGGCTTCACCGCCGCCTGCGGCCTGGCCGGCGGCTTCTGGTCGCTGGCCCTGGCGCGGCTAGGGGTCGGCATCGGCGAGGCGGGCGGCGTGGCCCCGGCCTATTCGCTGATCAGCGACTATTTCCCCAAACACCAGCGGGCCCGCGCCCTGGCCGCCTATTCGTTCGGCATCCCGATCGGCAGCGCCGCCGGCATCCTGTTCGGCGGCCTGATCGCCGCCGCCGTCGACTGGCGGATGGCCTTCATCGCCGTCGGCCTCGCCGGCCTGGTCCTGGCCCCGATCTTCAAGTGGGTGGTCAAGGACCCGGTGCGCGGCGGGCTGGACCGCGACCCGGCCCTGCCGGTTCCGACGACGCCGGCGCCCGCCCCGTCGCTGGCCGCCGTGGCCAAGGTGCTGCTGCCCAAGCCCAGCTTCTGGCTGCTGGCCTTCGGGGCGGCCTGTTCGTCGGTCTGCGGTTACGGCGTCGCCTTCTGGCTGCCGTCGTTCTTCATGCGCAGCCTGCATCTGAGCCTGGTCGAGACCTCGCTCTATTACAGCGCCATCTCGCTGTTCGGCGGCGTCGCCGGCATGTGGCTGGGCGGAACCCTGGCCGACCGCTTCGGCGGCAAGTCCAAGGCCGCCTACGCCCTGGTGCCGGCCGCCTGTTTCCTGGCCGCCCTGCCGTGCTTCTTCCTGGCCATGAACACCAAGGTCCTGGCCGCCGCCTTCCTGCTGTTCCTGATCCCCACCGGCCTCAACCTGGCCTGGCTGGGCCCGATCCTGACCGCCGCCCAGCACCTGGCCCCGGCCTCGATGCGCTCGACGGCCTCGGCGATGTTCCTGCTGGTCAACAACCTGTTCGGCATCGCCGTCGGCCTGTGGTTCTTCGGCTTCATGTCCGACCAGCTGGCCCCGCGGTTCGGGGCGGAATCGATGCGCTACGCCATCTATTCGGGGCTGGGCTTCTATCTGATCAGCGTCGTGCTGCTGGTCTTCGCCTCGCGCCGGCTGGCCCGCGACTGGGTGGACTGATTGTCGCACCCGTCGCCGCGTCGACAAGCGCCGCTGTTCGGTCATGATGCGGTACTAGTGAGCCGCGTGATGCAGGACATGCGAACGGACGGCGATGAGCGGCGACGACAGGCACATCTTCCACGACCCCTCCGGTAAACGGAATCGGCGCGCCAAGCTGGTGTTCGGCGTGGTGCTGTCGGTGGTGGCGGCCCTGGTCGCCGGCTTCTTCGCCACCCTGGCCTTCGCGCCGCACCTGCCGCGCGTGGCGCTGAAGGATCCGCACGTGCTGTCGGCCCTGCACGTCGAGACCGCCCACCGCCTCAAGCCCACCCAGGCCTGGCGCCGCGTGCCGCGGCCGCATGAGGTCGCCGTCGCGGGGGCGGCCCGGCCGATCAATGTCGGCTTCTACGTCGCCTGGGACGAGGACTCTCGCGAATCGCTGCGGCGCAACATCGGCAAGCTCGACGTGGTGTCGCCGCAATGGGTGGCCCTGAAGGATAGCCAAGGCGCGATCGTCATGACCGACGACGCCGAGGGCGTGGCGCGCATCGCCAACGCCCCCAACCACCCCGCCGTCCTACCGCTGGTGCACAATTCGGCCAACGCCAAGTTCGACGGCCCGATGGCCGACGCCCTGCTGGCCAACGCCCCCGCCCGCCACGCCCTGGTCGCCAGCCTGGTCGCCCAGGCCCAGACTCGCGGCTTCGGCGGCTATGTCTTCGACCTCGAGGCGCTGTCGCCGCGCGGTCTGGCCGCGTACCCGCTGCTGCTGGCCGAGGCCCGCGCCGCCCTCAAGCCGCTCGGCCGCGAGGTCTGGGTCACCGCCCCCTATGACGGCGAGGGCTGGCCGCTGAAGCGGCTGCAGGACGCCACCGACACCCTGGTGCTGATGGCCTATGACCAGCATTACGGCCAGGGCGACCCCGGGCCCAACGCCGGCCAGGACTGGTACGAGAGCGAACTGGCCAAGCGGTTCGCCGAGCTCGACCCCGGCCGCACCATCCTGGCCCTGGGCGCCTATGGCTATGACTGGACGCTGAAGGCCGACGGCCGGGCGGCGGACGGCTTTCCGGTGACCTTCCACGAGGCCATGCGCAACGCCCAGGACGCCGGGGCCGACATCCGCATGGACGACGACGCCCTGAACCCCACCTACAGCTACGCCGCCGACAACGGCGACAAGCACGTGGTCTGGTTCCTCGACGCCGCCAGCCTGTTCAACGAGGTCAAGGTCTCCGACCCCTGGCGGCCGCGCGGCTACGGCCTGTGGCGCATGGGCATGGAAGACCCCGGGGTGTGGACGGTGCTGGGCAAGCCCTATGGCCAGGCCAGCGCCGCCAGCCTCGCCAGCATGGCCCCAGGCCAGAGCGTCGATTTCGACGGCGGCGGCGAGGTGCTGCGAGTCGCGTCCCTGCCCACCCCAGGCAAGCGCAGCCTGGAGTTCGATTCCGACACCGGCCTGGTCTCGGGCGAGACCTACGACGTCATCCCCAGCTCCTATGTCATCGAACGCTATGGCGAGCGGCCGGGCCTGGTGGCCCTGACCTTCGACGACGGTCCCGACGCCCGCTGGACGCCGAAGATCCTCGACATCCTCAAGGCCAAGCACGCGCCGGCCACCTTCTTCACCATCGGCGAGAACATGCAAAAGCGCCCCGACCTGGTGGCGCGCGAGGTGCGCGAGGGCCACGACGTCGGCAGCCACACCTGGACCCACCCCAATATCGGCGAGACGCCGCTGGCCCAGACCCAGGTCGAGCTCAACGCCACCCAGCGATTGTTCGAGGTGATCACCGGCCGCTCGATGCGGCTGTTCCGCCCGCCCTATTTCGGCGACGCCGAGCCGTCGACGCCGCACGAGGTGGCCCCGCTCGTCATCGCCCAGACCCTCGGCTACATGACCGTCGGCCTGCGCGTCGACACCGAGGACTGGCAGAAACCCACGCCGCAAAAGATCATCGACAACGCCATCGACCGGCTCGACCATCCGGGCGGTCGCTCCGGCCAGGTGGTGCTGTTGCACGACGCCGGCGGCAATCGCAGCCGCACCGTCGCCGCCCTGCCGGGCCTGATCGACGCCCTGCGCGCCCACGGCTACCGGCTGGTGACGATCGGCGAGCTGGCCGGCATGTCGGCGGCCGAGGTGATGCCCAAGACCTCGCGCGATCCGGTCGGCCTGACCCTGGACCGCCTGGGCTTCGGCTTCTTCCGCGGCATGAACGCCGTGCTGGGCGGGCTGTTCATCGCCGCCATCGCCCTGGGCGTGGCCCGGCTGGTGTTCTTGGCCAGCCTGGCCCTGGTGCACCGCTGGACCGCGCAGACCCCGCCCAGCCTCGACCCCGACGGCGGGCCGCTGGTCAGCGTGCTGATCCCCTGCTTCAACGAGGAGAAGGTCATCGCCGCCTCGGTGGCGCGGATCCTGGAGTCGCGCTGGAGCCAGCTGGAGGTGCTGGTGCTCGACGACGGCTCGACCGACGGCACCGCCGCCGCCGTGCGCGCCGCCTTCGCCGATGACCCCCGCGTCACCCTGCTGAGCTTCGAGAACGGCGGCAAGGCGCGGGCGGTCAATCGCGGCCTGGCCCTGGCCAAGGGCGAATATGTCGTCGCGCTGGACGCCGACACCCTGTTCCCGCCCAGCACCATCGGCCGGCTGGTGCGCTGGTTCGCCGATCCCCGGATCGGGGCGGTGGCCGGCAACGCCCTGGTCGGCAACCGGGTCAACATGGTCACCCGCTGGCAGGCGCTGGAATATGTCACCGCCCAGAACCTGGAGCGCCGCGCCTTGTCGGCCCTGGGGGCGGTGACCGTGGTGCCCGGGGCGGTGGGAGCCTGGCGCAAGTCGGCGCTCGACGCCCTGGGCGGCTATCCGTCCGACACCCTGGCCGAGGACCAGGACCTAACCATCGCTTGCCAGAGGGCCGGCTGGAAGGTGGCCTTCGACCCGGCCGCCCGCGCCTATACCGAGGCCCCCGACACCGTGGCCGGCCTGCTCAAGCAGCGCTTCCGCTGGTCGTTCGGCACGCTGCAGTGCGTGTGGAAGCACCGGGCGGCGACCTTCAACCCCAAGACCCCGGTGCTGGGCTTCGTGGCCCTGCCGCAGATCTGGCTGTTCCAGATCCTGCTGGCCGTGGCCGCGCCGCTGGTCGACCTGGCGGTGGTGTGGAGCCTGATCTCCGGCGTCTACGGCGCCGCCTTCCATCCGCTGGAGTGGTCGCCCGACGATCTATGGCGCGGGCTGTTCTATTGGGCGGCCTTCATCCTGGTCGATCTGTCGGCCGGGGCCCTGGGCATGGCGCTGGAGCGCCAGGCCCCCTGGGCCGACCTGCCGCTGCTGCCGGTGCAGCGCTTCGGCTACCGCCAGTTGATGTACTATGTGGTGGTCAAGTCGGTGGTCACCGCCATTCGCGGCGGCCGGGTCGGCTGGGGCAAGCTGGAGCGGCGGGCCACGGTGGCCGTCGATCGCCGCGCCTGAGCACGAAACGGGCGGCGGGGCCGTGGATCGGGCAAGGGCCGCCCCCGCTTCGCCGCAGTGCGGCAATCCCCGCCCGTCGGCGAACGCGGTTCAAAAGCCCCTTTTTCGCCCCTAGCGTCCAAACGCGGCCGCGCGCGGTTGCGCCTGCGAAATCACGCTCCTATAAACCGGCCACATTTCAAGCGCCGTCTGTCGAGACCGGTAACCCATGAACATCCACGAACACCAAGCCAAAGCCGTCCTCGCTGAGTACGGCGTCCCCGTTCCGCGCGGCTTCCCCGCCTTCACCGTCGAGGAGGCCGTCGCCGCCGCCGAGAAGCTGGGAGGGCCGGTCTTCGTGGTGAAGAGCCAGATCCACGCCGGCGGCCGCGGCAAGGGCAAGTTCGAGGGCCTCGGCCCCGACGCCAAGGGCGGCGTCCGCGTCGTCAAGTCGGTGGAAGACGTCCGCGCCAGCGCCGCCGAAATGCTCGGCCGCGTGCTGGTGACCCACCAGACCGGCCCCAAGGGCAAGCAGGTCAACCGCCTCTACATCGAAGAGGGCGCAGCGATCGCCAAGGAATTCTACCTGTCGCTGCTGGTCGACCGCGAGACCGCGATGGTCTCGGTGGTCGCCTCGACCGAAGGCGGCATGGACATCGAGGACGTGGCCCACGCCACCCCCGAGAAGATTCACTCGTTCTCGATCGATCCGGCGACCGGCGTCTGGCCGACCCACGCCCGCGCCCTGGCCAAGGCCCTCGGCCTGACCGGCGGCCTGGCCAAGGAAGCGGCGTCGCTGCTGACCCAGCTCTATACGGCGTTCCTGGACAAGGACATGGCCATGCTGGAGGTCAATCCGCTGATCGTCACCAGCGATGACCACCTGCGGGTGCTCGACGCCAAGGTGTCGTTCGACGGCAACGCCCTCTACCGCCACAAGGACATCGTGGCGCTGCGCGACACCTCCGAAGAGGACGCCAAGGAGATCGAGGCCAGCAAGTACGACCTGGCCTATATCGCCCTGGACGGCGAGATCGGCTGCATGGTCAACGGCGCCGGCCTGGCCATGGCGACCATGGACATCATCAAGCTGTACGGCGCCGAGCCGGCCAACTTCCTCGACGTCGGCGGCGGCGCCTCCAAGGAGAAGGTCACCGCAGCCTTCAAGATCATCACCGCCGACCCGGCCGTCAAAGGCATTCTGGTCAACATCTTCGGCGGCATCATGCGCTGCGACATCATCGCCGAGGGCGTCATCGCCGCGGTGAAGGAAGTCGGCCTGCAGGTTCCGCTGGTGGTGCGCCTGGAAGGCACCAATGTCGAACTCGGCAAGCAAATCATCCGCGA
>JAQGIN010000366.1 GCA_028291125.1 Caulobacter sp. | reverse complement strand
GCCGGTGCGGTCGACGCCCGGCGCCTTGCCGTACCACATGCCATAGACGCCATCGAATTTGGCGCCCGGGAACAGGTTGGCCTGCTGCGAGCCCCAGACGGCGGTGGCGGCCAGGTCTTCGTTGAGGCCTTCCTTGAAGACCACCCCGGCCTGGTCGAGATACTTCTGGGCGCGATGGGCTTGCTGGTCGAGGCCGCCGAGCGGCGAGCCGCGATAGCCCGAGACAAAACCGGCCGTGTTCAGACCGGCCTGCTCGTCGAGACGACGCTGATCCATGAGAACACGGAGGAGCGCCTGAACGCCGGTGATGAAAACCCGGCCCTCATTGAGCAGAAATTTGTCGTCCAGCGTCACTTCAGAGTGCCGCATTGCAAATTCCTTCCTTTCGGGCTCCCCATAGAGCTTGCAAGATCATATAAGTTCGACGCAATTGCTTACCAAAGGCATGCCCCACCAATACGGTTCCGGGGCATGATTGACGCTCATATGCCCTCTGGGCGGGAGGAAAACTTGTCCGAGACCCTCGACGCCGTCGATGCTAAGATTCTGGATCTCATCCAGCATGACGCCGGACTGTCCGTCGCCGAGATCGCCGAGCGGGTCGGACTGTCCTCTTCGCCGTGCTGGAGGCGCATCAAGCGCCTGGAAGACGCCGGTGTCATCCAGCGTCGCGTGACCATCCTGGACCGCGACAAGCTGGGCCTGGGCTTCGAGGTCTACTGCACCGTCAAGCTGTCGCTGCCGACCAAGGACAACCTGGATTCCTTCGAGCAGGCGATCACCAAGCTGGCCGAGGTGGTGCAGTGCGCCACGGTCACCGGCTCGGCCGACTACGAGCTGCGGATCGTCACCCGCGACATGCACGCCTTCGACGACTTCCTGCGCGAGAAGATCCTGGGCCTGGGCCTGGTGTCCAACATCGAGAGCCGGATCGTGATCCGCTCGGTAAAGAACACCACCGCCGCGCCCCTGGGCCTGATCAGCCCCTATGTGAGCTCGCAGGGCTAGCTGCGCCTTCGGGCAATGCTGAATTTCGCAGATTGAGGCGTGCGCCGAGCAGCCCCCTCACCTAACCTCTCCCCATGAAGAATGGGGAGAGGAACAGATGATCGAACTCGTCATCGACCAGCGGCGCAAGGACCTCGGCGGGTTCGAGGTGGGTCGCGTCCTGCCGTTCGCCAAGCACCGGATGGTCGGGCCCTTCGCGTTCTTCGATCACATGGGGCCGATCGACTTCAAGCCCGGCTTCCCGCGCAATGTCGACGTGCGGCCGCACCCGCATATCGGGCTGTCGACCGTCACCTACCTGTTCGAGGGCGGAATCACCCATCGCGACAGCGTCGGCGTGACCCAGGAGATCAAGCCGGGCGAGGTCAACTGGATGACCGCCGGGCGCGGCATCACCCATTCCGAGCGGTTCGAACACCTGCGCGAGGCCGGCGGCGCCATGCACGGCATCCAGGCCTGGGTCGCCCTGCCCGACGGGATGGAAGAGACCGATCCCAGCTTCCATCACCATGGCCCCGAAGACCTGCCCACCTATCAGGGCGGCGGCATGTGGGCGCGGCTGATCGCCGGCAAGGCGTTCGGCGCCGAGGCCAAGGTGAAGACCCATTCGCCGATGTTCTACGCCCACTGGGTGCTGCAGGAGGGCGTCACAGCCAGCCTGCCGGCGGAATATCCGGAACGGGCGATCTATGTGGCGGCCGGCAGCGTCGAGGTGGACGGACACACCTACAATGCGGGCCAGATGCTGGTCTTCAAGCCGGGCGACGCGATCGCGGTGACGGCGGTGACCACGGCCACCGTCATGCTGCTGGGCGGCGAGCCGGTAGGCGAGCGGTTCATCGACTGGAACTTCGTGTCCTCGTCGAAGGAGCGGATCGAGCAGGCCAAGGCCGACTGGCGGGCCGGCCGCATGAAACTGCCCGACGCCGACGACCAGGAGTTCATTCCCCTGCCGGAGACCCCGCCCCCGGCGCCGGCCAATCCGATGTCCTAGCCCTTCAGGGCCACCCGCGTCTGTTCCCAGTATTGGTAGCCGGTGATCAGGGTGACCAGGGCGGCGATCCAGAACAGGCTATGGGCGACCAGGGTCGCGGGATCGCGCACCGAGGGGTCGGACGGCAGGTCGAAGGCGCCCCAGGAGGCGATCAGCAATTCGGCGCCCAGGGCCACCAGCTGCAGGGTGGTCTTCCACTTGGCCAACAGGGTGACCGGCAGCTTTATCCCCTGGCTCGCGCCCACTTCGCGCAGGGCGCTGACCGTGAACTCGCGGAACAGGATCAGGCCGGCCGGCAGCACCACCATCGGCTGGGCCCCCAGCGCCATCAGGCCCAGCACCGCGCCGCAGACCAGCACCTTGTCGCCGATCGGGTCGAGGATCGCGCCCCAGACGGTCACCGCGTCCAGCTTGCGGGCCAGCCAGCCGTCGAAATAGTCGGTCACGGCCGCCACGGCGAAGGCCCAGAAAGCCCAGCGCTGCAGGGCGAACTGAATTTCCGGCGTCAGGCGCTCGCTAAGCCAGGGCACGCCGCCCGCCGCCGCGGCCAGGGCCACGAACATGAACAGGGTCAGGACCAGCCGGCCGGTCGACAGGATATTGGGCAGGGCCTTCATCGGTGTTCCTAATCCTCTGTCGCCCAGGTGACGGCCGCCTGCATCAGCGCACCAATGCCAAGCTTCGTTCCCATCGCCTAGCCTCTCTCCACAAGCGCGGCGAGAAAGGGGATCGAGCCTAACTCTTGCGGAAGAAGTCGTGAATGCGCTGAGCCAGGGGTTGGTTCACGCCTTCGACCTTGGCCAGGTCGTCCATGGTGGCGCGGCTCACCCCCCGGGCGGAGCCGAAGGCATGCAGCAGGGCGCGCTTGCGGCCCGGCCCCACCCCGTCGATCTCGTCCAGCGGGTTCTTCTTCATGTCGATGGACCGCTTGATGCGGTGGGTGCCGATGGCGAAGCGGTGAGCCTCGTCGCGCAGACGCTGCAGATAATAGAGAACCGGCGACTTGGGCTCGAGCATGTACTGCGCCTTGCCGGCGACGTGGAAACGCTCCAGCCCGGCGTCGCGATCTGGCCCCTTGGCGACGCCCACCACCGAGATGTCGTCCACGCCGAGATCGGCCATAACCTCCATCACCGCCGAAATCTGGCCGGCGCCGCCGTCGATCAGCACCAGGTCGGGCCGGGGGCTGGAGGCCTCGCCGGTCTCCTCCTCCTTGACCATCCGGCCGAAGCGGCGGCGCAGCACCTCCTTCATCATCCCGAAGTCGTCGCCAGGAGTGAGCTCCGTGCCCTTGATGTTGAACTTTCGGTACTGGTTCTTCTGGAAACCCTCGGGCCCGGCCACGATCATGCCGCCGACCGCGTTGGTGCCCATGATGTGGCTGTTGTCATAGACCTCGATGCGCTCGGGCGGCGCCTCCAGGCCGAAGGCCTCGGCCACCCCGGCCAGCAGCTTGGTCTGGGCCGAGCCCTCGGCCATCTTGCGGCCCAGGGCCTCGCGGGCGTTGGTCAGGGCGTGCTCGACCAGCTGGCGCTTCTCGCCCTTGATCGGCCGGGCGATCTCCACCTTGCGGTTCGCCTTCATGCCGAAAGCCTCGGCCAGCAACTCCCGCTCCGCGGGCTCCACATTGGTCAGGATCAGCTTGGGGATCGGCTTGTCGTCGTAGAACTGGCCCAGGAAGGCGCCCATCACCTCGGGGTCCTCGTCGGACTTGTCGACCCGAGGGAAGTAGGCGCGATTGCCCCAATTCTGGCCGGCCCGGAAGAAGAACACCTGGACACAGGCCTGGCCGCCCTCGGCGTGCAGGGCGAAGACGTCGGCCTCTTCCAGGGTCTCGGGATTGATCTGGGTTTCCTGGGAGATGGAGGCCAGGGCGCGGATGCGGTCGCGCAGGCGGGCGGCGCGCTCGAACTCCAGGTCCTCGGCGGCGGCCTCCATCTCGCTGGCCATCTGGCCCATCACGGCGCGCGACTTGCCGCGCAGGAAGGCCTCGGCCTGGTCGACCAGGGCCTGGTAGTCGTCCTGGCCGATCAGGCCGGTGCAGGGGGCGGCGCAGCGCTTGATCTGGTGCAGCATGCAGGGCCGCGAGCGGGTCTCGTAGACATTGTCGCTGCACGAGCGCAGCAGGAACGCCTTCTGCAGGGTGTTGAGCGTGCGGTTCACCGCCCAGGCGCTGGCGAACGGCCCGAAATAGTCGCCCTTGATCGTGTGGGCCCCGCGGTGCTTGCGCAGCTGCGGGGCCACGTGATCGCGGCGGATCATGATCTCGGGGAAGCTCTTGTCGTCGCGCAGCAGCACGTTGAACCGCGGCTTCAGCGACTTGATCAGGTTGATTTCCAGCAACAGGGCGTCGGCCTCGGTGCGGGTGGTGACGAACACCATCGACCGGGTGGCGTCGACCATGTGGGCGATGCGGTTGGTGTGGAAGCGGCCCTGGGCGTACTGGATCACCCGCTTCTTCAGGCTCTTGGCCTTGCCGACGTACAGGACCTCGTCGTTGTCGCCGATCATCCGATAGACGCCGGGCCCGTCGGGCAGGCGCGACACCTCGTCCTTGATCAGGGCGGCGCCCTTCAGGGCGTTGGCGAGGGGGGCGGGGGCGGTGTCTTGGTCCACGAGGGACATATAGGTGAGTCTGCGGCGGTCAGCGATCTTCGAGGCCGTGATGGATGCGGGCTATGATCACGCTGCTGACAGTCACCCGATAGGTGATCGCGTAGCTCCAGGTTCTGAAGGGCACGATGAACTCTCTCAACGCGCCGACGCCGGAGTGTCGGCCGCGCTCTGGAAAGTCGCGCAGGCTGATCATCGCTTCGCGAAAGGCGATACCAAGGTCCCGCGCGTAGGGAGCTTCATTCTCAATAAGCCAGTCTTCAAGCCGATCAATGTCCGTCCAGGCGCTCCTGGAAACGTCGATCCGCCTCACGGATCAGCGCTTTTGTCCGAAATTCGACAGTCGCGCCTGAACCTGCTCCCAAGGTATGCCGCCATCGCGCTCGGTCTTGTCGCAGATGTCCTGAAGCTCGTCCCAATAGGCTTCGTCATGCTTGCGGGGATCAAGGCCGGTATAGGCGTCGAGCAACTGGCGAGCATATTCATGCACGCTCTTGCCCAAGCCGTCCGACACAGCCTTCAGTCGCCCGGCGAGCGCCGCGTCAATCGTGAGGGTGATATCGCCGTCAGCCATGGATGAATGATCCTCCCAAGCCCGTTTGTCGTCAACCGCGCGGGGCGCTATGACCCCTTCATGACCCTGCGCCCGCTCTTCGTCACCCAGCTCTACGAGGCCAGCCTCGCCGCCGACAAGGGCTTCGAGGCCTTCAACGCCGAGCTGCACGACACCTGCCAGATGATCGCCGCCGACGACCGCGCCGGCCAGGCCTGGGCCCGGGATAACGGCTATCGTGGCTACACCTCCTACGCCTCGCTCGACGATCTGCCGCGGCGGGCCAGCATCTTCGCCGACCTCAAGAAGAAGCTCGACAAGCACGCCGCCGCCTTCGCGGCCGACCTCAACTTCGAGCTGGGCGGCGGCAAGCTGATGATGGACAGCCTGTGGATCAACATCCTCAAGCCCGGCGGCGCCCATTCGGGCCATATCCATCCGCACAGCGTGCTGTCGGGCACGGTCTATGTCGCCACCCCGCCGGGGTCCTCGGCCCTGAAGCTGGAGGATCCGCGCCTGCAGCTGATGATGGCCGCCCCGCCGCGCCGGACCGACGCCCCCGACATCCAGAAGGCCTTCGTCTATGTCGCGCCCCAGGCCGGCACGGTGCTGATGTGGGAGAGTTGGCTGCGCCACGAGGTGCCGGCCAACGCCGCGAAGGGCGAGCGCATGAGCATCAGCTTCAACTACGCCTGGCGCTGAAGCGGCCGGTCGTGAACCTCGGGCCTCGGCCCGGGTTTTCCTCTCAGCAGAGGAGTGCGCCATGACCCACGCGACAACCCCCAACCACGCCGGCGCGGCCATCACCATCCAGAAGATCCGGCCGTTCGGCGACGAGACGGGCATGGTGCTGTCGACCCCCGCCCAGAGCCTGGACGGCCGGCTCGACGACGCCCATTCGGCCTATCACGACAATCGCTCGCCGCCCTTGGTGTGGGAGCCGGTCGAGGGGGCGGCGGGCTACGCCCTCCTGGTCGAGGATCCCGACGCCCCGCGCGACCTGCCGTTCGTGCACTGGATGATCTGGAACATCCCCGGCGAGGCCACCAGCCTGCCGCAGGGCCTGCCGACCGCGCCGCATCTGGGCCTGATCGGCGGCGCGACCCAGGGCCGCAACGACGCCGGGACCTACGGCTATTTCGGCCCGCGCCCGCCGGTCGGCCACGGCGTCCACCACTATCACTTCCAGATCTTCGCCTTGGCGGCGCGGCTGGAGATGGGCTCCGACACGCCGCTGGCCGACCTGGTCAACGCCCTGAAGGGCGACACCCTGGCCGACGGCGACATGGTGGTGACCTACGAGGCGCCGGCGACGTCCTAGGGGCCGCGCTACGGCCGGGATGACGACGGGAGGGCAACCGGCCCCGCCGCCCGCCAGTGGCGCTCCAGCGCCGCGGCGGCGATGGCCAGCCACAGGATGCCCAGGAAGGCGTGGCCGCGCTGCCAGAGGCCGACATCGGAGCCGGTGCGCACGTTCCAGGCCCCGGTCAGCAAGGCCAGGACCAGCAGCAGGCCGAAGAACCAGCCCAGCGAGAACACCGCCAGCCGCCGATGCTCGGGCCGGCCCCACAGCGCCCAGGCGGTGAACAACGGCGCGAACTGGACGGCCAGGCCCACGCCGCAGGCGCGGTGCATCTCGTCGGGCCAGTGGAACAGGCCGGCGAACAGAGCCCCAAGCCCCGTCATGGCGACCCAAAGTCCGGCGAAGGCCGAGACCACCCGCCGGCCGCCGGCGTGCTCGAGGGCGTGGGTGAAGCCGGCCCCGGCGAACATCCCGGCCAGGCCGGCCAGGGTCATGCCGATATTGAACACCAGCGGCGTCGGGGCCGCCGGCCCGCCCAGCTCGCTGATGAACTGGGCCCCGGGGTCGAAGCCCGGGAACAGCCGCTGGGCCAGCCAGACGTCGGCGATCATGATCACCGGCGTCAGCACGCCGATCCTCAACAATGCGCCCACGCTCGCCAACCGACCGGTCCTTCGTCGAAACAGAGCCGGAAAATCGCGCCGCGCGGCCCCGCGGTCAATGGCGCCTATCGGGCGATGGCGCCGGAAGCCGGCGCGGCGAAGCGGGCGGCGAAGAAGTCGCCGGCGTTCCAGCTCGGCTTGACCGGGGTGTCGGCCAGTTCGCGGGCGATCTCGTAATTGACCTGGGCGAACTTGGCGGCGGCGGCGTAGTCGATCGGCTGAGCCAGATCGTCGCCGGGCTTGTGGTAGCGGGTGGCCAGGAAGTCGGTGAAGGCCTTCTCGCCGCCGTTCTGGAAGCCGGTCATCAGGAACACCGACGGCACCCCCTGCTCGACGAAGCGGTAGTGGTCGCTGCGGGTGAACAGGCCCTCCTCGGGCAGCGGATCGGGCGACAGGGCCACCCCGCTGCGGGCGGCGGCCTTGCGCACCGAGGCGCCGATGCTGGAGCGCTCGGCCCCGAACGCCACCACGTCGGTGAACGGGTACAGCAGCACCGGCATGTCGAGATTGACGTCGGCCACCAGGCTGGCCTTGGGCACGGTCGGGTTGTTGGCGAAATATTCCGAGCCGATCAGGCCCTTCTCCTCGGCGGTGACGGCGACCAGCAGGATCGAGCGCTTGGGCTTGGTCCTGGCGATCTCGAAGCCGCGGGCCACCTCCAGCAGGGTGGCGATGCCGCTGGCGTTGTCGAGGGCGCCGTTGTTGATCTTGTCGCCGGTCGCCTGCTCGCTGATCCCGATATGGTCGAGGTGGGCGCTGAGCACCACGGTCTGGGCCTTCAGGGCCGGGTCGGACCCTTCGATCAGCCCGACCACGTTGCTGCTCTCGCGCGTCTCGATCTCGGTCTTCAGGCTCACCGCCGCCCGGGCCGGCAGGGGAAAGCACCGAACCAGGCCGTCCGGCGTCTCGCTGGCCGTCAGGATCGCCTCCGCCGGCGTCGGCGCGCCGGCCAGCAGCTTGGCCGCGCCCTTCAGGCTGATCTGGGCCAGCACCGGGGCCGAGCCGCCGCGCACATAGGCGACGCCCTTGGCGTCGCGCCAGGTCATCCGCCAGTCGCGGTAGCCGGCGATTCCCTTGTCGAACGACCGTCGCTTCTCGGCGCTGGGCGTATTGACGATCAGCAGGCCGACCGCGCCGCGCTTGGCCGCCTCCATCCGCTTGGTGACGACATTGCCGTAGTGGGCCCGCTCCTCGGTCTGGATGGCCCGCGGCGCGCCGGTCAGCACCACCACGATCTTGCCGGCCACGTCGAGGCCGGCATAGTCGTCGCGGCCGCGCTCGGGGGCGACGACGCCGTAGCCGACGAACACCAGCGGCGCGCTCAGCGCCGTCTCGGCCGCGCCCGGCTGGGCGCTGGGCAGATAGTCCTCGCCGAACACCAGCGGCGTCGCCTTGCCGTCGGCGCCGGTCACCGCCAGCGAGCCCTCGCCGGCGGCGCGATAGGCCAGCAGCGGCACGCGCTGCAGATAGCCGCCGGCGTCGCCCGCCGGCTTCAGGCCCAGCTGCTGGTATTGCGAGGCGACATAGTTGGCGGCGATGTCGTAGCCGCGGGTGCCGGCTTCGCGGCCCTCCATCACGTCGCTGGCCAGGAAGCCCATATGGGCGCGGATCGCCGCCTCCGACGGGACGAAGGTCGAGGTCGCGGCGGCGGGCTTGGCGGGGGCGGCGGCGAGGACGGGCGGGGCGGTCAGCAGGACGGCGGCGCCCAGCAGGGCGGCGCGGCGGACGAACGACATTCAGGACGTCTCCGGAGGAGCGGGGACGCCCCGCGGAAGGCGCGAACCTGGGGCGCCGGCCCGGCCCTTGTCGAGCGGGCGGATTCTGAAGTTTTTGTAATCTTTATCGTTTCCGCCGGCCGTTCACCCTTTTTCCTCGCCCGGCCTTAAGGACGATGGGCGCAAAGCGGGGCCAAGCTGAAGGAGACCGCCGATCATGTCGGCCATCGCCACCGCGGCCTATGGCATGATCGCCGCCGCCAACCGCTTCGATTCCAGCGCCCAGCGCACCGCGACCTTCGGCGCCGCCGACGAGACCGGCGAAGCTGCGCCCGAGGTCGACCCCGCCGCCGAGACGGTCGACCAGATCACCGCCAGCACGGACTTCGCCGCCAACGCCGCCGTGCTGCGGACGGCGAACGCCATGGCGGGATCGCTGCTGGACATCAAGGTCTAGGCAAAGCCCTAGGGCCGCCAACGCCGAGCCACCGCCTTGGCCTCGGCCTCGGCGTCCAACGGATCGCCCGCGATCAGGGCGTCGACGGCGTCGAGCACCGC
>JAQGIN010000352.1 GCA_028291125.1 Caulobacter sp. | reverse complement strand
GTCCCGGGCTGGGGTCCGGCGATTTCGATATGAGCGCCGTTCGGCCCGAGGATCGAGATCGGTCCGACCTTGCCCTTGGCCGGAATCAGCGGCCGCAGGCGTTCGAACACCCCCGGCGCGAAGGCCGGCGACAGCGCCGTGACGCACAGATCCAGCTCGCCCTCGCGGCCCCACGGCCGCCGGGTGACGCTGCGGACGCCGTGATCCTTCCGCGCCACCAACGACACGCGCTCGGCCACCACGTGGTCGGCGCCCATCCCATAGCTGCCGAACTTGATGGTGACGTCGCACAGCGCCACCGGTTCGGGACGGGTGAGGCAGCCGCCCAAGGCCACGGTCGTCAAGGCCAGGAGAAGGATCGTCCTCATGACGGAAACCCTCCGGCCCGCGCCAGGGACGAGGCCGGCGCCTTGCCCAGCCGGCCGCTGATCGCCTGCCCGATCGCGATCAGGCCGTCCAGGTCGTAGCCGGTCTCGAAGCCGGCGCGCTGCAGCATGTAGACCAGGTCCTCGGTGCCGATATTGCCGGTGGCGGCCGGGGCGAACGGGCAGCCGCCCAGGCCGCCGACGCTGGCGTCCAGCACGTCGATCCCCGCCTCGACGCTGGCGTAGGCGTTGGCCAGGCCAGTGTTGCGGGTGTCGTGGAAATGCATGCGCAGCCGGGCGTTCGGCGCCGCCCCGCGCACCGCCTCGATGCGGCGGCGGACGGTCCAGGGGTCGGCGACGCCGATGGTGTCACCCAGGGCGATCTCGGGCACGCCCAGGGCGTGGGCCTCGCGGACGATGGCCGTCACCTGGTCCTCGGTGACCTCGCCGTCGAACGGGTCGCCGAACGCCACCGAGACGGTCAGGGTGATCGGCGGACCACCCTCGACCGCCTGGCGCTCGACGATGGCGGCCAGGACGTCGATCTGCTGGGCCACGGTCGAACCCTGGTTGCGGACCGCGAAGCCGTCCGAGGCGCAGACCACGACATTGGCCTCGTCGCAGCCGGCCGCGACGCAGCGCTCCCAGCCGCGCATGTTCAGCACCAGGCCGATGCGCGAATGGTCGAGGCTGGGCGCCAGCGCCGCCATGATCTCCTCGGCCCCGGCCATCTGCGGCACCCGGTTGGGATTGACGAAGGACACCGCCTCGATGCGCCGCGCACCCACCGCCTCGAGCCGGCGGATCAGGGCGACCTTCTCCTCGACCGGCAGGGCGGTCGCCTCGTTCTGCAGGCCGTCGCGCGGTCCGACCTCGACGATCTGGATGAAGCGGCTCATGGGCGGTCCTCGGCAGGGGCCACGGTCGGGTCCGGCGCCTCCGCCTTTTGCGGGGCGCCGCGATAGAGGATTAGCCGTTCCTGGTCGCCATCGGAATAGTCGAGGCCGTCGATCTCGCCGGCCGGGCGCGGGATCAGGCCCTGGTCGGCCAGGGCGCGGCGGAAGGCGGCGTCCTGGCGGGCCTCGACCACGGCCGGACGGCCCTCGCCGACCGCCTCGGCGGCGCCGGCGGGATCGGTCAGCTCGGTGGCGGTGCCCAGCAGGAAGATCAGGCTCGGCTCGGAATAGCCGGTCACCGCCACCGGGCCCGGCGCGCCGGCCCGCGGGGCCAGGTCGGCGTCGTCGAGCGCTTCGGCCACCCGCTGCGACAGCCATAGCGGCTCGAGCCGCGGCGCCAGCCCGCCGGCCAGGGCGGCGTGGGCCAGGACGCCGATCGCCCCGGCGGTCACCAGGGCGGTGGCGGCGGCGCGGCGCAGCAGCAGCACGGCGCCGACCAGGCCGGCGGCGGCGAACAGGCCGGCGGCGATCGCCGCCCAGGTGACGTCGGACGGGTCGCCATAGGCCGACAGCACATAGATCGACAGGCCCGCGAACAGGCCGCCGGCCAGCAGCATCAGCACCGCCCCGACGATCCGCGATACCTGGCCCAGCGGCCGGCGCAGGGCGGCGGCCATCAGCATGGCCAGGCCGCCGAAGGCCGGCAGGGTGTAGTGCACGAGCTTGGTCGGCAGCAATTCGAACACCAGCCAGGTGGGGATCAGCCAGCAGAGGGCGAAGCGCACGCCGGGCTCGCGTCGGCCGGTCCAGCCCAGGGCCAGGGCGGCGGGCAGCAGCAGGGTGGCGGGGAAGGTCAGCAGCGGCGAGATCAGGGCGTAGCTGCCGAACGGCGCGCCGTGGCTCTCCTGGCCGCCGGCCAGCTTGGGGGCCAGGTCGCCGGTCACGGCGCTGGACCAGAAGGTCCCGTCGGTGGCGACGGTGATCATCGTCGCCCAGGGCAGGACGACGCCGGCGCAGAGGATCAGGCCCCAGCCCCAGCCGAGTTCGCGCAGCCAGGGCGCCTTGCGGTCCCAGGCCCACAGCATGGCCAGGCTGAGGGCGACGACCATCAGGCCGACCGGGCCCTTCAGCAGCAGGCCGATCGACAGCCCCAGCCAGAAGGCCAGCCGCGTCCAGTTTCCGGCCGGCGGCCCGCCCTGGTGGGCGGCGTAGAGCCTCGCCAGGGCGGCCATGGCCAGGGTGGTGACGCCGCACAGGGCGGCGTCGGTCTTGGCGATGAAGGCCTCGGTCGACAGCAGGAAGGTGGCCCCCAGGATCGCCCCGGCCAGCAGGCCGGTGCGCGGGCCCAGCAGCGCCGTCGCCCCCCAGGCGCAGGCCGCCGCCGCCAGCATCGCGCCCAGCAGGGACGGGATGCGGTAGGCCCAGATCCCGCGGTCCTCGGCCGCCGACAGCAAGGAGACGCTGGCCGCCTGCAGCCAGTGGATGCCGACCGGCTTCTTGAACCGCGGCTGGTCCTGGAACTTGATGACCACCAGATCGCCGGTCTCCAGCATCTGGGCGGTGGCCTGGGCGAAGCGCGACTCGTCGCGGTCGAGCGGCGGCATGGCGAAGACGCCGGGCAGGCCGGCGACCAAGGCCACCAGGGCGGCGAAAACCGGGCCGCGCCAACCGCGGCTCCACTGGTCCAGGCGGGATTCAAGCGTCATGAACGCTGGAATAGCACGATCCTTCCTCGCGGGAACTTTTGCGCTATTACAGGCGGATGACCGCCCCAATCGCCGCCGCCCCCGCGTTCTCGATCGTCGTTCCCGTCTTCGACGAGGGCGGCGCGGCCCCGGCCCTGGCGCGCGAGATCGCCGCCGCCTTCGCCGGTGAGCGCTTCGAGATCCTGTTCGTCGACGACGCTAGCCGCGACGACACCAAGGCGCTGCTGACCGCCCTCAAGGCCGAGATCCCGCAGCTGCGGGTGCTGTCCCATCGCAAGAATTCCGGCCAGAGCCGGGCGGTGCGCAGCGGCGTGCTGGCGGCGCTGGCCCCGAGCGACGTCACCCTGGATGGCGACGGCCAGACCGACCCGGCCGACGCCCCGCGCCTGGCCAAGGCCTTGGCCGCCGCTCCGCCGACCATGGCCCTGATCGGCGGCGAGCGGGTCAGGCGCCAGGACTCGGCGGCCAAGCGGATGGCCTCGAAGTTCGGCAACGGCGTGCGCAAGCGGCTGCTGCGCGACACCGCCAACGACACCGGCTGCGGTCTCAAGGCCTTCCGGCGCGAAGCCTTCCTGCGGCTGCCCTATTTCGATCACATCCACCGCTACATCCCGGCCCTGATGCTGCGCGAGGGCTACGAGGTGGCGTTCCAGCCGGTGAACCATCGCCACCGCGAGAGCGGCGTGTCGAAATACACCAATTTCGGCCGGCTGAAGGCCTCGGTCTCCGACCTTTTGGGGGTGATGTGGCTGCAGTCACGGGCCCGCGATCCGCTCGAGGTCGACGAGGCCTGACGCCGCTTCACCGCGCGGTCGAAAGCGGCTAACCCTGAGCGTCGTCGCTCTGGGAGGGGTCCGCCATGTTCGCCGCCTTGCCGCTGCTGGCCCTGCCGGTGCTGATCTACAACCTGGTGGCCTTGACCCTGGTCGGTGGCTTTTCGTCGGTCGACGCCCAGGCCCGCCTGACCGAACCGCTGTTCTCGGTCACCATGACCTCGCGCGCCGCCTGGCCGGTCAGCCTCGGCGACCTGCTGCTGGCGGTGTCGCTGGTGGTGCTGTTCGTCGAGTTGCTGAAGTCCACCGACAGCCGCAAGGTGGCGATCATCAACCACTCGCTGTCGATGCTGCTGTTCGTGGCCTGCCTGGTCGAGTTCCTGCTGGCCCCGGCCTTCGCCACCTCGACCTTCTTTCTGCTGACGGTGATGGTGCTGCTCGACGTGCTGGCCGGCTTCATCGTCACCATCGTTTCGGCGCGCCGCGACGTCGACCTCGGCGGGCTTTGACGCCTCAGGTCAGGGCGGAGAAGATCAGGGTGGTCACCAGGATCTCGAACAGGCGAAGGGCGGCGAGCATGGAGGAGAATCCGTCGGCGATGGCGTCCTTCATGGTTAAGCAAGACCGGGGCCAACCGGCGGGCGGCCGCTGATGGCGCTGTTCTTCGACCAGGCCTGGTACGCGGCGCGGCTGGATGAGCGGGGCGTGACGCGCGCCGTCCTGGCCGCCGCCGCCGGTCTGACCGAGGCCGAGTTGGCCCTGGCCTTCAAGGACCAGCGCGAGCTGTCGGCGGGCGAAATCGCCGCCTTCGCCGAGGTTTTGGGGGTGGCGCCGGCCGAGGCGGCGTCGCGGGCCGGGATGCGAAGCCCGCCGGCGGGCGCGCCGCCGCTCGACCAGAGGGTGGCGGCGCTCGAGGCGCGGCTGGCCGCGGTCGAGGCCCTGCTCGCCCGGCTGACGGGCTAGATGTCGGTCTTCTTGATCAGGCCGGCGCGGGGTCGGCGGTCGCGCAACCCGGAATATTCCGTCCCCAGATAGGTCGAACGTGCCGCGTCCAGCACCTGCGGCCCGCCCCTCAGGCCGCGCTTCTGGCCGGTCTGGCCCATCAGGTGGGCGGCGAAGGCGGCGAAGGCGTCCTGGCGCGGCGGCGGCGGCCGGTCCTCGTCGTCGCCAGCGGCCGCGCCGTCTTCGCTCGTATCGCCATTTTGGGACGAATCGGCGTCGTGCTGGGCGCGGGGCGCCCGGCGAAGGAGGATCGTGCGGGCGATGGGTTCAACAGGACCGGTCATGTCTCATATCTGCACGAAGAGCTAAATATCACTGTTCGTTAAGCAAGACGCGGGCCAAGCCGTCAGGGCTTGGTGGCCAGTTTCTCGATCTGCTGCTGCATGGCCTCGAGCTGGCGCTTCAGGTCGGCCAGGGAGTCCTCGCTGGGCTGCGGGGCGGGAGGGGCCGGCTCGGCCGCGGCGGCCGCTCCGGCGGCGGCGTCCTCGGGCCGGGTGAAGGCGAACGGCGAGAACATCTTCATCGCCCGGTCGAACAGCGCCATGTTCTGGCGGATCTGCTCCTCATAGACCCCCAGGCCGACGCCGGTGACCCCTTTGGCCGGGCCGACGCCGCCGGCGAACTGGCCGCGCATCCGCTCCTGCTGCTTGGTGAAGCTCTCCAGGGACAGCTCCAGATAGCTGGGCAGGAAGGCCTGCATCGAATTGCCGTAGAAGCCGATCAACTGCCGAAGGAACTGGATCGGCAGCAGGTTCTGGCCGCCGCCGCGGTTCTCTTCCTCGAAGATGATCTGGGTCAGCACCGAGCGGGTGATGTCGTCGTTGGTCTTGGCGTCATAGACGACGAAATCGACCCCCTCCTTCACCATGTCCGACAGGTGGTCGAGGGTGACATAGGAGCTGGAGGCGGTGTTGTAGAGCCGGCGGTTGGCGTACTTCTTGATGATGACGCGCTGACCGGCGGCCTTTTCGCCGTTTTTTTCGCCGGCGGCGGACTTTCCGCGCCCCTCGGCCGTTTCGCCTTTTTCAGGGTTCTCGGACATTTCGTTCCCTAAGACAGCGGTGTCGTCCGCTTTTTCGCATCGCACTATCGCGAATGCAAAGGCATGACGCCAGCGCCCCGTGAGACGCGGAGGGCCATCATCACACGAAAGTCAGGCGGTGACGAAGACGGCGCGATTATGCAAGGTGGCGCCGCACTGCAAAATCAGGCCGCCGCGACCACCACGGCGACCCATGAAAACAGCTTCGGGAGCTCGCCATGAGCGACATCGTCATCGTCTCCGCCGCCCGCACGCCGGTCGGCTCGTTCAACGGCGCGCTGTCCAGCCTGCCGGCCCATGAACTGGGTAAGATCGCCATCCAGGCCGCCCTGGCCCAGGCCGGGGTCGACGCCGCCGATGTCGACGAGGTGATCCTCGGCCAGGTGCTGCAGGCCGGGACCGGCCAAGGGCCGGCGCGCCAGGCCTCGGTCAATGCCGGCATCCCGGTCGAGAGCCCGGCCTGGAGCCTGAACCAGCTGTGCGGCTCGGGCCTGCGGGCCGTGGCCCTGGCGGCCCAGCAGATCGCGGCCGGCGACGCCGCCATCGTCGTGGCCGGCGGCCAGGAGAGCATGAGCCAGGCCCCGCACGCCCAGAACCTGCGCACCGGCCAGAAGATGGGCGACCTGGCCTTCGTCGACACCATGATCAAGGACGGCCTGTGGGACGCCTTCCACGGCTATCACATGGGAACGACCGCCGAAAACGTCGCCTCGCGCTATCAGATCACCCGCGAAGATCAGGACAGGTTCGCCGTCGGCTCCCAGAACAAGGCCGAGGCGGCGCAGAAGGCCGGCAAGTTCGCCGGCGAGATCGCGGCTGTGACGATCAAGGGGCGCAAGGGCGACATCGTCGTGGACCAGGACGAATTCATCCGTCCCGGGACGACCCTGGAAAGCATCTCCGGTCTCCGCCCCGCCTTCACCAAGGACGGCACGGTCACCGCCGCCAACTCCTCGGGCCTCAACGACGGCGCCGCCGCCCTGGTGCTGATGACCGCCGAGGAAGCCAAGAAACGCGGCCTGAAGCCGCTGGCGCGCATCGCGTCCTGGGCCCACGCCGGCGTCGATCCGGCGATCATGGGGACCGGCCCGATCCCGGCCAGCCGCAAGGCCCTGGAGCGGGCCGGCTGGACGGTGGCCGATCTCGACCTGGTGGAATCCAACGAGGCCTTCGCGGCGCAGTCGATCTGCGTGGTGCGTGACCTGGCT
>JAQGIN010000326.1 GCA_028291125.1 Caulobacter sp. | reverse complement strand
AGCCTGGGCCGCAGCGGCGCGGCCGCGCCCCTGCCGACCGCCAAGGGCGTCCGCTCAGGCTTCGGCGCGACGCGCGAGGAAACGCCCAAGCTGGTGCGCAAGGCCGGCTGGGCCAAGCCGAAGAGGAAGCCGGTGATCGCCGGCCGCAAGCCCGGCCCCAAGACCGTCAAGGACGCCGGCGCCAAGTTCATCGGCCCCAAGCCTGGCGCCCCCAAGCCTGGCGCCCTGCGCGCCGCCGGTTACAAGATCGAGAACCTCAGGACGCCGGAGGCCAAGCCCGCGGGCCGGCCCGGCGCCGGCGCGCCCAAGCCGGGGGCTTCGCGTCCCGCCGGCCATTGGTTCGAGGCCAAGCCCGCGAACGCCCGGCCGACGGGCGAGGCTCGCGCGGCCAAACCCGACGCCGCCAAGGGCGCCGGCGACAAGACCTCCAACGCCAAGGCCGTCGGTCCCAAGGCCTTCGATTCCAAGTCCTCCGGTCCCAAATCCTTCGGTCCCAGGTCCTCGAGCCCCAAGCCGGCCGGCGACAGCCGGGGGCCCAGGCCCGCTCCCGCCAAGGGGCCTGGCGACAAGCGCGCCGGACCACGCTCCGGCCCGGGCGGCAAGCCCTTCAAGGGCGGAAGCAAGGGGCCGCCGCGTCCGCGCTAGGCGATCGGCGGCCGGGCGGAAAAGCCTGCACGGCGGTTTTTGCCGTCCGCGCGACGCCCGCCTCCGCCGGTCATGCCTAAGTAACTGTATCGACTCGACTTCGGGCGGCGGCCCGGCTCGCCTGGAAATTGCAAGGCTTGGATCAGCGGCAAGATCCAGCGGAGCCTTTGAATGTCCATTTCCGGTATCGGCGGCGGCTCGTCCCTGTTCTCCCTGGCCGGCTCGTCGCGGCTGAACGCCCCGGCGGCCAGCGATCCGACCGACCCTGCCGCCACGGCCCGCACCGAGTTCCTCAACTACGTCAAGCTGACCCCGGCCGAGCGGATGCGCGCCGACATCCTGGCCCGCAAGGGCCTGACCGAGGACCAGCTGAAGCAGATGGACGCCAAGGAGCGGGCCAAGATCGAGGAAGAGATCCGCGCCGAGATCAAGCAGGCCATGGAAGGCAAGCCGACCAAGCCTGGCCAGATCGCCGACGTCACCGCCTAAAGTCCGCTCGCTTCACATTGAAGCAAGCCACCCACCGCCGTCTTCCCATCGCCGGCCGATCGCGCTACCAATCGCCGATGATCAAGCTCGACCACGGTTGGGGGCGCCCTTCGCCCCGCCGGCAGACCCGCTGCGTATGACGCCCCTGACCTGATCAGGCGAGACGCCGCGCGCGCGCGGCCCATGGGCGGCCCCGGCCGTCGGCGACCACCCCGGAATTCCTCGATGACCACCACCACCCCCGATTGGGCCGCGCGCTTCAGCGAGCGCATGACCCGCGTCCGCGCCAGCGAGATCCGCGAACTGCTGAAGCTGCTGGACCAGCCCGACATCCTGTCGTTCGCCGGCGGCATCCCTGATCCTGGCCTGTTCCCCGCCGAGCGGATCCAGGCCGGCTATGACGCGATCCTCGGCGACCCGGGCCTGGCCCGCCAGGCGCTGCAATATTCGATCAGCGAGGGCTATCTTCCGCTGCGCCAGTGGATCGCCGAGCGGATGACCCGCGACGGCATGGCCTGCGACGAACACAACATCCTGCTGACCGCCGGCTCGCAGCAGGCCCTCGACCTGCTGGGCAAGCTGTTCCTCACCCGCGGCGATACGGTGATGGTGGCGCGGCCGACCTATCTGGGGGCGCTGCAGGCTTTCAACGCCTATGAACCGGCCTATCTCGACCTGCCCGAGACGGCGCTGGCGGACGGCGTCGACGCCGAGGCCTTGATGGCCGGGCGCGTCCCCCGGCCGCTGGGCTATTTCGTCCCCGACTTCGCCAATCCCACCGGCCAGAGCCTGAGCCTGGCCGAGCGCGAGGCCTTGCTCGACCTCGCCGAACGCCTGGACATGACGCTGATCGAAGACGCCGCCTATCGCGAGCTGCGGTTCGCGGGCGAGGCGCTGCCGACCCTGCTGTCGCTCGACATCGCCCGTTCGGGCGGGGTCGAGGCGGCGCGGACCCTGTTCTGCGGCACCCTGTCCAAGACCCTTTCGCCCGCGCTGCGCATGGGCTGGGTGTGCGGGCCGCGGGCGGTGATCGAAAAGCTGGTGCTGCTGAAGCAGGGCGCCGACCTGCACGTCTCGACCATCAACCAGATGGTCGCCCACCGGGCGGTGTCGGAAGGCTATGAACAGCATCTGGGCATGTTGCGCACGGCCTATGGCGCCAAGGCCGCCGTCCTGCTGGCCGCCCTCGAGCGCCACATGCCGCCCGGCGTGACCTGGTCGACGCCCCAGGGCGGGATGTTCGTCTGGGTGTCGCTGCCCGAGGGCCTGGACGGCAAGGTCGTGCTGGAGCGGGCCCTGGCCGAGGAGCGCGTCGCCTTCGTGCCCGGCGAGCCGTTCTTCGCCGAGGTCCCGGCCGCCCACGCCCTTCGCCTCAGCTATTCCCTGCCCACCGACGCCCAGATCGAGGACGGGGTGGGGCGGCTGGCGCGGCTGATCGCGCGGATGGGGTAGGGGCGTAGCGGGCGGCTCGACGTTAGCGGGTCCGCCCTCGTCCTTCGACAAGCTCAGGACGAGGGCTATTGCGCGACGGCGGCATTCGAAACCTCATCCTGAGCTTGTCGAAGGAAAGGTTTCGCACCGCGGCGTTGGGCCATCCCTCGCTAGAGAGCCGCCGCCACCCCGGTCCAGCGGCGCAGCGGCGGCCAGCGGACCACCAGTTCGGCCAGGGCCACATAGGCGGCCAGCATGGCGGCGGCGACCACGATCACCTCGGGCCGGAAGGCGTGCGGCGGCTCCGGCGTCAGCGACATCGGCTGCAGGAACAGCAGGATCAGGATGTTATTGGCGGCGTGGGCCCCGACCGCCAGTTCGATGCCGCCCAGCCGCAGGGCCATATAGGCCAGGCCGACGCCCATCACCGTCCGCACCAGGAAGGCGTCGACATTGGGGTCGAAATGGATGGCCGCGA
>JAQGIN010000296.1 GCA_028291125.1 Caulobacter sp. | reverse complement strand
CGCCTTCGCTCAGCTGGATATGCACCGTCTGGGTGTTCTTGCCGTCGACCGAGGCGGGGCTCTTGTGATCGTCGCTCCACTCATTGCCGATCATCACGCAGGCGTTGCCGAAGCGCATCTCGGAGTGCCCCACGTTGCCCTCGGCGTCCTCGACCAGAAAGACCAGTTCGAAGCCGAAAGCCTTTTCCAGCCAGGCCAGGGCCGCCTTGGGGTCGCGATAGCAGACCGCCGAGGTCAGGTTGGGACGCCAGTCGGCCATGTTGTCGCTCCCTTTCAGATAATGACAATATTTAACGCATATCGAAACTAACTAGGCAAGCCTCCAGATGCCGCACGTCCGTCCCAAAAGCTCATCATCCCCGCTTTCGCGGGATGATGAGGGGTGGGGAGCGGCCGCGAACTCAGCTATCGCAGCGCCGCCTTCACGTCCGCCAGACGCCAATCGCCCGCCTCCGGCCTCACCCCGGCGGCGCGCGCCACCAGCGGATAGACGTCGACATTGTCAAACACCGGCAGGGTGACGCCGGACCGGAACGCCGGGCCACGGGCCACGAACACCGCCCGCATCCGCGGGTCATAGGGGTCGAAGCCGTGGGCCCCGCCGTCGCGGCGGTCCCATTCGTCGGCCGTCTGGCGGCGCTTGATCGTGGTGGTGTACCAGCCAGTTTCCGACAGGCAGACGATCGGGGCGATCCGCGGATTGGTCCCGAAATGGAAGCGGGCCGGGATCTTGGCCTTGGGCCAGCAGGTCATGTGCGGGTGGGGCCGCAGCAGGGCCGCGGCGACCTCGGCTTGCGCGCCCGGTTCGGGGAACACGCCGGTGACCGCGCCCACCCCGACCAGCTTGACCTTGGTCACGTCGAGGATCTCGTCCAGCAGGATGCGGTGGGCCGCCGGCAGCGGGGCCATGCCGTGATCGGCGACGACGACCAGGTTGGTGGTCTCGTAGAGGCCGCGGGCCTTCAGCCCGGCCACCAGGCGGGCCAGGGCGGCGTCGACCTCGGCGGCGGCGGCGTTCACCTCGGCGGAGTCCGGACCGTAGTGGTGGCCGGCGGTGTCGACGATGTCGAAATACAGCGTCCCCAGGCCCAGCGGCCGGTCGCCCGGCGCGTCGAGCCAGGCCAGCAGGCCGTCGACCCGGTCTGTCGCGGGCGTGGCCTTGACGAACGGCGCCCAGCGGGTCGGCCGCACGCCATGGATCGCCGCCTCCGAACCCGGCCAGAACATGGTGCCGGTGCGGACGCCCTGTTGCTCGGCGCTGACCCAGATCGGCGTCGCCTGGTCCCACCAGCGCGGATCGATCACCGCCGCGTGGTTGCTCATGGTGAAGGTGACGCCCGGGATGTCGGCGTCCTGCATGACGTTGTCGACGATACCGTTGCGGTCGGGCCGCTTGCCGGTGACCAGGGTGTAGTGGTTGGGGAAGGTCAGGGACGGGAACGACGGCCGCATCGCCCCGCGCGCGCCGTCGGCCGCCAGGCCGCTGAGCGTCGGGGTGACGCCGCGGTCGAGATAGTCGGCCCGGAAGCCGTCGATCGACACCAGGAGAGTCAGCCTGGCCTGGGGCGGCGGCGGCGCGGTCGGAACGCCGGCGCAGGCGGCGACCAGCAGCAGCAGGAACAGGGCGCAGAGGCGGAACGGGCGAGGCATGGAGGTCCCTATGATCGTCGCGACGCGATCTCGATGGCAGCGCCATGTTTCAGCAGCGTGACGCCGCCACCCATGACGCCATGTTCACTTGGCGGCGGATCGGACGCCCCCCATAGTCGCCGAGTCGCCTCGAGAAACCCACAATGCCCCTTCGCTGGTCACCGCGCCCATGAGTTTCGCCTTGCAGGCCGAGGGCCTGACCAAGACCTACGGCGCGGTCCGGGCGCTGGACGACTTCTCCCTGGCCATCCCCACCGGTGGCGTGTTCGGCGTCCTGGGCCCCAACGGCGCGGGCAAGAGCACGCTGTTCCGCATCGCCCTGGGCCTGGTGGCGCCGACCCGCGGCCAGATCCGCCTGCTCGGCGCCCCGGCCGGCCAGCTGTCGGCCCTGCGCCGCACCGGTTCGGTGATCGAGACCCCACGCTATCCGCCCTATCTGACCGCTCGCGACACCCTGCGCATGCTGGCCCTGGAGAGCGGGGCCGGAACGGTCGACATCGACGGCTGGCTGGAGCGGGTCGGCCTGGCCGCCGCCGCCGACCGCAAGACCGGCGGCTTCTCGGTCGGCATGAAGCAGCGGCTGGGCCTGGCCGCCGCCCTGATCACCCGGCCCGAACTGGTGATCCTCGACGAGCCGACCAGCGGCATGGACCCGGCCGGCATCCAAGAGATCCGCGCCCTGATCCGCGAACTGGCCGACCGTGACGGCGCGACGGTGATCCTCGCCAGCCACCAGCTCGACGAGGTGCGCCGGGTCTGCGACCGGGTGGTGATCCTGGCCAAGGGCAAGATCGCCGCCGAGGGCGCGGTCGACAGCCTCACCGCCAGCCAGGCCCGCCTGCGCCTGGTCGCGACCCCCACCGCCCGGGTGCTGGAGATCCTCGGCCCCAAGGGCGTCGCCGACAGCGACGGGGCCGTGCTGGCCGACATCCCGCGCGCCGAGACCCCGGCCCTGATCCGCGCCCTGGTCGAGGCCGGGGTCGAGATCACCGAGGCCCGCTGGCGCGACGCCGACCTCGAAGGCGTCTATCTGCGCACCCTCGATTCCCAGGAGGCGCGCGATGCTCGCTGACGCCTACGCCGCCGAGCGCTTCCGCCTGCTACGCGACCGCGCCGCGTTGTTCTGGGGCTTCGTCTTCGCGCCGCTGGCCGGCCTGGCGATGAGCGTCGGCGGCGACCTGTTCATGCACCGGGTGTTCCACCGCGCCCTGCCCGGCGCCCAGCTCGACCTCGGCGGCAAGCTGCTGTCGGCGGTGTCGGGGGCGACCTCGCCGTTCGTCGCCCTGTTCCTGCTGATCGGGGCGGCGGCGATCCTGGCCGGCGACTATCGCTGGGAGACCTGGCGGCTGATCACCCCGCGCAACGGCCGTGGCCGCATCCTGCTGGCCAAGCTGTTGGTGTTCGGCGAGGCGGCGGCCTGGAGCCTGGGCCTGATGGCCGTCTGCGCCCTGCTGGCCGGCCTGGTCGGGGCGATGATCAACGGCATGACCGTGGTCGCGCCCGGCGGCGCCTTCATCGGCCGATTGGCCGGGGCGCTGGTGATCGTCTGGCTGCAACTGATGATCTTCGGGGCCCTGGTCGCCTGCGTCGCGGTGGCGGCGCGGTCGACCCTGGGCGCGGTGGTGGCGGGGGTGCTGGTGCTGATCGGACAGTCGATCGCCGCCTCGATGCACGGCCTGGATCCCGCCCCCAGCCTCAAGGCGTTGCTGCTGCCGGCCTACGCCGCCGACCAGATGCGGGCCTTCGTCCTGGCCCCGGCCGGCCTGCGTCCCGACGGCCAGACCGCGGCCCTGGGCCTGCTGATCTCGCTGGCGTGGCTGGCGGGGCTGATGGCGGCGGCGGTGACCTTGTTCCGACGCCAGGATCTGACGCGGGAATAGCGGGGCTTAGCGCTGGCGCGGCTCCCTTTCCCGCCATCATCCCCGCGAAAGCGGGGATGATGAACATTGAGAGCGGCTGAGCGCTACGCCACCCACCGCTCCGACCGCGCGGGCGCCTTCGCGGCGTCGACGGTGAAGCGCTCCATCTGCCCGGCCAGGGTGGCGGCTTCGGACGACAGGGCGTGGCTGGCGGCGGTGGTCTGTTCGACCATGGCGGCGTTCTGCTGGGTGACCTGATCCATCTGGTTGAGGGCGCTGTTGACCTCGCCCAGGCCCACCGACTGCTCGCGGGCCGAGCTGGCGATGTCGCCGACCAGCGTGCCGATGCGGCCGACCTGGTCGACGATGGCGGCCAGGGCGCGGCCGGTCTCGGCCACCAGGCCGACGCCGCTTTCGACATGGGCCGAGGACTCGGCGATCAGGCCCTTGATCTCCTTGGCGGCCTCGGCCGAGCGCTGGGCCAGGGCCCGCACCTCCTGCGCGACCACGGCGAAGCCGGCCCCGGCCGTGCCGGCCCGGGCCGCCTCGACCCCGGCGTTGAGGGCCAGCAAGTTGGTCTGGAAGGCGATCTCGTCCATCGCCCCGATGATGCGGGTGATCTGGCCGGACGAGCCCTCGATGCGCTGCATGGCCTCGACGGCCTTCTCGACCACCAGGCTGGAGCGCTCGGCGGCCTGGCGGCTCTCGACCACGGCGGCGTTGGCCTCGTCGGCCCCCTGGGCGGTCTGGCGGACGGTGGCGGTGATCTGGTCGAGGGCGGCGGCGGTCTCTTCCAAGCTGGCGGCCTGCTGCTCGGTGCGGCGCGACAGGTCGTCGGTGGCGCTGGTGATCTCGCCGGCCCCGCCCTGCACCGTCGCGGTGCTGACGACGATGGCGGCCATGGTGCGTTGCAGATCGGCCATGGCGGCGTTGAAGTCGGCGCGCAGCTTTTCGTACTCGTCGGAGAAGGCGTCCTCGATCCGCCAGGTCAGGTCGCCGGCCGACAACCGTTCCAGGCCATGGCCCAGGGCCTCGACGGCGCGTTGGCGCGCGGTTTCCTCGGCGACGCGGATCGTTTCGCGCTCGGCGCGGGTGTTTTCGGCTTCGGCGCGCAGATTGTCCTGTTCGAGCCGGGCCTGGCGGCGCTCGCCCCCGGCGGTGCGGAACTGAGCCATCGACTTGGCCATGTCGCCCAGTTCGTCGGTGCGGCCGGCATAGGGCGCTTCGCGGTCGTAATCGCCGTCGGCCAGCTGGCCCATATAGCGGGTCATGGTCTCGATCGGGCGGACGATGCGCCGGCGCAGGGCGATCACGCCGCCGACCACGCCGGTCAGCATGGCGACGCCGGCCACGCCCAGCAAGGTGAAAGCGACGACGGTGCGTTTCTGGGATTCGACCTTCACCGCCTCGCCCTCGGCCAGGGCCTGGGTGACGATCTTGTCGATGACCATGCGGTGGCTCTCGTAGGCGACGTCGGCGCGGTCGAGGGCGGCGCGGGCGGTGGCGGTGTCGCCGGCCCGCACGGCCGGCAGGAAGTCCTGCTCGATGGCCTGCCAGAACACCTTGGCGGCCGCGTCGGACTCGTCGACCAGAGCCGCGCGCATGCCCGGATCGATCGGGGCCGTGGTCCAGAAGGCCCGGCGGTCGTTATAGTCCTTGTGCAGTTGGGCCAGCTTGGCGGTGGCGGCGTCCAGGCGCGAGGGATCGTTGAGGGCCTTGGTGGCGATCAGGTCGGCCTCGACCACATAGAGCGGCGGCGGCAGGATGTCGGCGACCAGGTCCTTGCTCAGATCGATGCGGTGGAACAGCGGCCCGCCGACCCGCAGATCCTGGATGGCGAACAGGGCGACGCTTCCGGCCACGATCAGCCCGACGACCAGCGAGCCCGCGAACAGGTTCATGGCGCTGGAAATCTTGAAGCGCATTTGGGGTCCCCTCCCAGTCGAGGAGAGATTTTGCCCAGAATCCTCTTTAGATAGAGTTTATATTACCCATACTCCGGGTGCGGCGATTTAGGTCGCCGCCGGCGCGGCCGCGCGCGGCGGCTCCTCGTCCGGATCGGCGTTCAGCGCCCCCAGTTCGCCGCGCTCGCGGGCCTCGCGGCCATAGACCCACTCGAACAGCGGCGAGGCCATCAAGGTGGTGACGATGGCCATCAAGACCAGCATCGAGAACAGCGCCGGCCCGATCACCCCGCGCTGCAGGCCGATATTGATGATGATCAGCTCCATCAGGCCGCGGGCGTTCATCAGGGCGCCGATGCCCAGGGCGGTGGGGTTGTCCTGGCCGGTCAGGCGGGCGGCCGCCCAGCAGGCCCCGCCCTTGGCCAGGATCGAGCCGCCCAGGATGGCGGCCGTGACCAGGACCAGGCTGAAGCTGTTGACCATGGTCAGCTGGGTGTGCAGGCCCGAGAAGGTGAAGAACATCGGCAGCAGCACCACCACGGCGAACGGCTCGAGCTGACGCTTGACCTCGCGCGCCAGCAGGCCGCGGGGCATCACCACCCCCAGGATGAAACCGCCGAACACCGCGTGGATGCCGATGGCGTCCATGGCGAAGGCGCTGAGCATGAACAGCATCAGGACCACGCCCAGCAGGCCGGGACCGACCCGGCCCTCGCGCTCGGCGATGCGGCCCAGCGGGGCCAGCAGGCGTGGCCCGAAGGTCAGCATCAGGCCGGCGAAGGCGACGCCGCCGACGATGGCCTTGATCGCCACCCCCGCCCCGTCGCCGAACGCCGCCAGCACGATGGCCAGCACTGTCCAGGCCCCGGCGTCGTCGATCGCTCCCGCCGACAGCGACAGGGCCCCCAGCGGCGTGCCGGATAGGCCCCGTTCGTGGATGATGCGGGCCAGCATCGGGAAGGCGGTGATCGAGATCGCCGCGCCCATGAACAGCGTGGCCTGGAAGGTGTCGACGCCCTTGCCGAACAGGCCGGCGCCCAGCAGCCAGGGGGCGATGGCCACCGCCACCAGGAAGGGCGCGGCCATGCCCGAGATCGACACCGCCGCCGCGCTCCTGGCGTTACTCTTGAAGTGCTGGGCCTGGAAGCCCAGCCCGACCAGGAACATGTAGAGCCCGACGCCCATCTGGGCGCCGACGAACAGGATGGACTTGGACTCCTTGGGAAACAGCATCGACTGCAGGTCGGGGGCCAGCAGGCCCAGCAGCGACGGGCCGAGGATCACCCCGGCGATCATCTCGCCGACCACCTGGGGCTGGCCGAAATAGCGCTTGGCCACCCAGCCGACGCCGCGGCAGGCGCCGATGATGACAAACATCTGCAGGAAGAAGGCCACGCTGAGCTGCGCCGGCGTCATTGGTTCCCCCCATGGCCCACGGACGTCGCCGCGCGATCACGGTCTCGGGACGTCCTAGGATCGCAAGCTAGCACCGGCCGGCGAGCCAGCAAGCGAGAAATGACAGCGTTATCAATTTAGCGGAACACCGTTCGCCAGGGTCGGCGGATCAAAGAAAAAGGCCCCGGATCGCTCCGGGGCCTTCTGAATTCGATTGGACCGAAGTCCTAGTCGTCGTCGCGGTCGGCGTGCTGGACCGGACCGGAGTCCTTGCCCTTTTCCGACGGGTCGCGGTCGACGAACTCGATGACGGCCAGCGGGGCGTTGTCGCCGTAGCGGAAGCCGGCCTTCAGGACGCGGATATAGCCGCCCTGACGGTCCTTGTAGCGGGGGCCGAGGACGGCGAACAGCTTGCCGACCTGCTCGACGTCGCGGACGCTGCTGATCGCCTGGCGGCGCGCGTGCAGGTCGCCGCGCTTGCCCAGGGTGACCAGCTTCTCGACGAAGGGCCGCAGTTCCTTGGCCTTGGGCAGGGTGGTGACGATCTGCTCGTGCTTGATCAGGCTGGCGGCCATGTTGGCGAACATGGCGGTGCGGTGAGCGGACGTGCGGCCGAGTTTACGGTGAGCGTTACCGTGACGCATTGGAGTGTCTCCTGGGCCGTGGCCCGCAGTGGCGCGATCTAGCGCTGATTGTCACCAATCCCAGCCTGTATCCCCGCTGGGTCAGAACGAAGCGCCGGGGCCCTCCACCGCTGTTGCGGCCTCAAAGGACCCAGGACCGGCCTTTTGGGGCCAGTCCGGGAGAAAGCGCGTAGTGGTCTTAGATCTGGTCTTCGAACTTCTTGGCCAGGTCTTCGATGTTTTCGGGCGGCCAGTTCGGCACGTCCATGCCCAGGTGCAGCGCCATCCCAGCCAGCACTTCCTTGATCTCGTTCAAGGACTTGCGGCCGAAGTTCGGAGTGCGCAGCATCTCGGCTTCGGTCTTTTGGATCAGATCGCCGATATAGACGATGTTGTCGTTCTTCAGGCAGTTGGCCGAGCGGACCGACAGTTCCAGTTCGTCGACCTTCTTGAGCAGCGCCGGGTTGAACGGCAGCTCCGGCTTGGCCTCGTCCGAGGTCTTGGCCTTGGGCTCTTCGAAGGTGATGAAGATCTGCAGCTGGTCTTGCAGGATGCGGGCGGCGTAGGCCACCGCGTCCACCGGCGTCACGGCGCCATTGGTTTCCACTTCCAGGATCAGCTTGTCATAGTCCAGCGACTGGCCCTGACGGGTCGGCTCGACGCGATAGGCGACGCGCTTGACCGGGCTGTACAGGGCGTCGACGGCGATCAGGCCGATCGGCGCGTCTTCCGGACGGTTCTTGTCGGCCGGGACGTAGCCCTTGCCGGTGTTGACCGTGAACTCCATGCGCACGGTGGCGCCGTCGTCCAGCGTGCAGAGCACGTGGTCGGGGTTCAGGATCTCGATGTCGGCGGGCACTTCGATCTGACCGGCGGTCACCGGGCCAGGGCCGGTGGCGCGCAGGGTCATGCGCTTGGGGCCCTCGGCGTGCATGCGCACGGCCAGTTGCTTGATGTTGAGCACGATGTCGACAACGTCTTCCCGCACGCCTTCCAGCGACGAGAATTCGTGCACGACGCCGTCGATCTGAATGGCGGTGACGGCGGCGCCCTGCAGCGACGACAGGAGAACGCGGCGCAGAGCGTTGCCGAGCGTCACACCGAAGCCGCGTTCGAGCGGCTCGGCGACGATCCGAGCCTTGCGGCTGGCGTCGGCGCCCGTCTCGATCTGCGGCTTCTCAGGACGGATCAGCTCGTTCCAGTTTCTTTCGATCACGTGGTCGGTCCCTTGAACGCGGCTCGCCGGCCACGAATCTCGCAGCCGGCGAATGGGAATTGGGTCTTAATGGTACTAAACGCGACGGCGCTTGGGCGGACGGCAACCATTGTGCGGGATGGGCGTGACGTCCCGGATCGTGGTGATCGTCATGCCCGCCGCCTGCAGGGCGCGGAGAGCCGATTCACGACCCGAACCCGGACCCGAAACATTGACTTCCAGCGTCTTGACGCCGTGCTCGGCCGCCTTCTTGCCGGCGTCTTCCGCGGCCATCTGGGCGGCGTACGGCGTCGACTTGCGCGAACCCTTGAAGCCCATCGCCCCGGCGCTGGACCAGGAAATGGTGTTTCCCTGGGCGTCGGTGATGGTGATCATGGTGTTGTTGAACGAGGCGTTCACGTGCGCCACGCCCGAGGTGATGTTTTTGCGTTCGCGCTTTTTAACGCGCGCCGGTTCCTTGGCCATCGGTCAGGCTGCCTTATTTCTTCTTGCCGGCGATGGGCTTCGCCGGGCCTTTGCGCGTACGCGCATTCGTGTGGGTGCGCTGACCGCGGACCGGGAGGCCCTTACGGTGACGCAGACCGCGATAGCAAGCCAGGTCCATCAAACGCTTGATGTTGACCGAGTTCTCGCGGCGCAGGTCGCCTTCGACCGTGAAGTCCTTGTCGATCGTTTCACGGATCTGCAGGACTTCGGCGTCGGTCAGCTGGTTGACCCGGCGAGCGTCCTCGATGCCCACCTTCGTGACGATGTCACGAGCGGACTTCTGGCCGATGCCATGAATATACTGAAGCGCGATCACTACGCGCTTGTTCGTCGGAATGTTGACGCCTGCAATACGGGCCACGTCTAATGTTCTCCTGGTCACGCACCAAAGACGCGAACGGCGCGCCCGGCTCAGCCCGTTAAGGCAGGTCCGGCGCGCACAGATCGCGCCCTTTCGCGGAAGCGCACCGTTATAGGGAACGATGCGCGTCCGTCAATGATTGAATCCACCGGCGAGCCGGGGACCCAGATGATTCAGTTCACGCTCGAAAGCGCGCCGTCGATGGCGGCGGCGACCGCTTCCACGGACCCCATGCCATCCAGCTCGGTCAATTTGCCCTGAGCCTGGTAGTACGGCAGCAACGGGGCGGTCTGGGCGTTGTAGGCCCCCAGGCGCGTCACGAACACTTCCGGATTGTCGTCGGGCCGACCCTGCTCGGCGAAGCGCTTGGCGATCCGCTCGATCAGCGCGGGCTCATCGACCTTGAGTCGGAGCACGGCGTCAATCTTTCCGCCCCGCTTGGCCAGCATCGCGTCCAAGGCCTGCGCCTGGGCCACGGTGCGGGGAAAGCCGTCGAAGATGGCGCCGCCGGCGGCCTCGGCCTCCGGCAGACGGTCCTCGATCAGGGCGACGACGATGTCGTCGGTGACCAGGTCGCCTCGGTCCAGCACCCCCTTCACCTGCTGGCCCAGTTCGGAGCCGGAGGCGATGGCGGCGCGCAGCATGTCGCCGGTGGAGAGTTGCACCATGCCGCGCTCGGTGACGAGACGTTTGGCCTGGGTGCCCTTCCCCGCCGCCGGCGGACCGAACAGGATCAAATTCATAGATGCCCCTTCGCGCGTTTCAGGATCTGCGTCCCTTGCCCATGCGCAGACCTAGAGTGCGGGCGGCGAAAGGGAAAGCCGGTTTATGACAACCAGCTCCCCTATCGTCGTTCCGTCAGCGGCCGCGGCCGCCGCGCAGCTTCGATTTCTTGATCAGGCCCTCGTATTGGTGGGCCAGCAAGTGCGACTGGATCTGGGCGACCGTATCCATGGTCACCGTCACCACGATGAGGATCGAGGTGCCGCCCAGGGCGAATTGGCTGGTGCCGAACATCTTCATCATCAGCTCGGGGAAGATGCAGACGATGGTGATGTAGGCCGCGCCGATCACCGTCAGACGGGTCAGCACGTAGTCCAGGTACTCCGCCGTCCGCTTGCCTGGGCGGATGCCCGGCAGGAAGCCGCCGTACTTGCGCAGGTTCTCCGCCGTGTCGTCGGGATTGAACACGACCGAGGTGTAGAAGAACGAGAAGAAGATGATCAGCAGGGCGTAGAAGACCATGAAGGCCGGCTGGCCGTGCTGCAGCGTCCCGACCAGGCCCGGCAGCCATTGCGCCCAGGGCGGCAGGTTGGCGGTGGTCAGGAAGCTCATGGCCGTGGTCGGCAGCAGCAGCAGGCTGGAGGCGAAGATCGGCGGGATGACGCCCGCGGTGTTGATCTTCAGCGGCATGAACGAGGTGTCGCCGCCGATCATCCGGTTGCCCTGCTGGCGCTTGGGGTAGTGGACCAAGAGCCGGCGCTGCGAGCGCTCGATGAAGACGATGGCGAAGATGATCGCCACGGCGATGACGGCGATGGCGAACAGGGCGAAGCCGGACATCGAGCCGACCCGCACCATCTCGAACATCCGCACTAGGCCGGGCAGCAGGCCGGCGACGATGCCGGCGAAGATGATCAAGCTGACGCCGTTGCCGACGCCGCGGCTGGTGATCTGCTCGCCCAGCCACATCAGGAACATCGTGCCGCCGGTCAGGGCGACGACGGTCGAGGCGATGAAGAACGGCCCGCTGATGCTGGAGACCACCAGGCCTTCCTGGCTGTGCAGGCCGACGGCGATGCTGAACGACTGCACCAGGGCCAGGACCACGGCGAAGTAGCGGGTATATTGGTTGAGGGTCTTGCGACCCGCCTCCCCGCCTTCCTTCTTCAGCTTCTCCCACGGCGGATAGACCGTGCCCATCAGCTGAACGATGATCGAGGCCGAGATGTACGGCATGACGTTCAGCGAGAAGATCGCCATCCGCTGTACGGCCCCGCCCGAGAACATGTTGAACATGCCCAGGATGCCCTTCGACTGACCTTCGAAGGCCTGGGCGAAGGCGGCGGAATCGATCCCCGGGATCGGCACGAAGGTGCCGAGCCGGTAGACGACCAACGCGATGAGCGTGAACCAGATGCGTTTGTGAAGTTCGGTGGCCTTCTGGAAGGACCCGAAATTCATATTGGCTGCGAGCTGTTCGGCGGCCGAGGCCATTCAAATCCCCACGACTGTGCGGAAGCACAAATAGGTGAGGCCCGTCGCGATGTCACGACGAGCCCCCTAAAGATCTGTCATCCCAGCCCCGGACGTCGCCCCGACCGGGATGACATTATGGATCTAGGCCTTGGCTTCGGCTTCGACCTTGACCTTCTTGGTCACGGTCACCGAGCCGCCGGCGGCTTCCACGGCCTTGATGGCCGCCGGGGTCGCCGAATAGACGGTCAGGTTCAGCTTGGCCTTGATTTCGCCCTTGCCCAGCAGCTTCACGCCGTCCAGTTCGCGACGGATCACGCCGGCGGCGATCAGGGCGGCGGCGTCGAGCGACGCGCCGGCCTTCAGCTTGCCGGCTTCGACGGCCTGTTCCAGGCGCCACAGGTTCACTTCGGCGAACTCCAGGCGGAACGGGTTGTTGAAGCCGCGCTTAGGCATACGCATGTGCAGCGGCATCTGGCCGCCTTCGAAGCCGTGGATGGCGACGCCCGAGCGCGCCTTCTGGCCCTTGACGCCGCGACCGGCGGTCTTGCCCTTGCCCGAACCCGGGCCGCGGCCGACGCGCATGCGGTTCTTGGTCGAACCGGGGGCCGGCGAAAGTTCGTTCAGCTTGGTCATAGTGCCTCTCCTTGGAGATATGGCGCCGGGGCGAGGCCCCGACTCGGCGATGGAACGGTAGAAACGAAACCACCCCGGCTCACGCCGGGGTGGGGAATTTCGCGTCGTGTAGCAGACCTACTCGACGATTTCCAGCAGGTGCGCGACCTTGCGGATCATGCCGCGAACCGACGGGGTGTCTTCCAGCTTGGACTCGCGGCCCAGCTTGTTGAGACCCAGGCCAGCCAGCGTGGCGCGCTGGGTGGCGTTGCGGCGGATCGGGCTGCCGGTTTGGCGCACCGTGACGGTCTTAGCTTCAGCCATGTCTTAGCCCTCCACGGCGTCCGGCGACGAAGCGCCGTCGGCGCGGCGGCCGAGAATGTCGCCGACCTTCTTGCCGCGCTTGGCGGCGATCTGGCGGGGCGACGATTGAACCTTCAGAGCCTCGAAGGTGGCGCGAACCATGTTGTAGGGGTTCGACGAGCCGGTGCTCTTGGCCACGACGTCATGGACGCCGAGGGTTTCGAGAACCGCGCGCATCGGACCGCCCGCGATGACGCCGGTCCCGGGAGGGGCGGCGCGCATCATGACCTTGCCGGCGCCCCAACGGCCGTAGCCGTCGTGGTGCAGGGTGCGCGATTCCCGCAGGGGAACGCGGACCATGGTCTTCTTGGCTTCTTCGGTCGCCTTGCGGATGGCTTCCGGCACTTCACGCGCCTTGCCATGACCGAAGCCGACGCGGCCCTTTTGGTCGCCGACGACCATCAGAGCGGCGAAGCTGAAGCGACGGCCGCCCTTCACGGTGGCGGCGACGCGGTTGATGTGAACGAGCTTTTCGACGATGTCGCTGTCGGCCCGCTCTTCGGGGGCGTTGCGGTCGCGACGGCCGCGATTGGGGCCGCCGTCTCCACGCTGTTGATCACCACGAGCCATGCTGTGATTTCCCTTAGAAATTCAGGCCGGCTTCGCGCGCGGCGTCGGCCAGGGCTTTCACCCGGCCGTGGAAGATGTAACCGCCACGATCGAAGACGACGTCCTTGACGCCCTTTTCAATGGCGCGTTCGGCGACGAGCTTGCCGACCAGGGCGGCGGCGTCCTTGTCCGCGCCCTTGGTCTTGCCTTCACCCTCGAGGGTGGAGGCGGCGGCCAGGGTCACGCCACGAGCATCATCGATGATCTGGGCGTAGATGTTCTTGGACGAACGGAAGACCGACAGACGCGGGCGACCGTTCGACAGCGACTTGAGGCGCGTACGGGTACGTTGCGCGCGACGATTGCTGATTTCGCGAGGAGAGAGCGCCATGGCTTACTTCTTCTTGCCTTCTTTGCGGCGAACCTTCTCGCCGAGATACCGCACGCCCTTGCCCTTGTAGGGCTCCGGCGGACGGATACGGCGGATTTTCGCGGCGGTTTCACCCACCAGCTGCTTGTCGATGCCCGCGATCTTGATCTCGGTCTGCTTCGGCACCGCGAAGCTGATGCCGGCCGGGGCCGGCACATCGACGTCGTGGCTGAAGCCGAGCTGGATGGAGAGCGCGTTGCCCTTCATCGCCGCACGATAGCCGACGCCGACCAGTTCGAGGGATTCCTCGTAACCCTGGGTGACGCCCTGCACCATGTTGGCCACCAGCGTGCGGGACAGGCCCCACATCGACTTGGCGCGCTTGCTGTCATCGCGAGGGGTCAAGCTCAGCTCTTTGTCTTCGAGCTTGATCTCGATCTCTTCAACGATGGTCCAGGCGAGTTGCCCCTTGGGGCCCTTCACCGTCACCGTCTGGCCCTCGAGCGTGAGGGTCACGCCCGCGGGGATTTCGACGGCTTTTTTACCGATCCGTGACATATCTCTTTCCCTCCCGCGCCTAGTAGACGCGGCAGAGGACTTCGCCGCCGACATTAGCGTCGCGCGCGGCAGAGTCCGACATGACGCCCTTCGGCGTCGACAGGATCGAGATGCCCAGGCCGTTCTTGATCGGCTTCAGGTCCTTGATCGACGAATAGACGCGGCGGCCCGGCTTCGAGACGCGCGCGATTTCAGCGATCACGGGCTCACCGTCAAAATACTTGAGCTCGATCTCGAATTCGGGGAACGCGCCGGGCTTTTCCACGAGCGAATAGCCGCGGATGTAGCCTTCGTCGGCCAGCACGTCGAGGACGCGGGCGCGCAGCTTGGAAGCCGGCGTCGCGACCTTGGCGCGCTTGCGCGTGGCGGCGTTCTTGATGCGAGCGATCATATCGCTCAGGGGATCGTTCATCGACATCTGATCGTCCTCACCAGCTCGATTTCACGAGACCGGGGATCTGCCCCGCCGAGCCAAGCTCGCGGAGGGCGATCCGGCTCATCTTCAGCTTGCGGTAGTAGGCGCGCGGACGTCCGGTCACTTCGCACCGATTACGGATGCGGGTGGGGGACGAGTTGCGCGGCAGCTTCGCGAGCTTCAGCCGGGCATCGAAACGTTCTTCGAGCGGCAGGCTCTCGTCGTTGGCGATCGCCTTGAGCGCGGTGCGCTTGTCGGCGAATTGCTTGACGAGGGCGCGAACCATCTCGTTGCGGTTGACGGCGCTTTTCTTGGCCATGGTTTTCTTTCCTTCCCGCTTACGCTGTGGTGAACGGGAACTGGAATTCCTTCAGAAGCGCGCGCGCTTCGTTATCGGTCTTCGCAGTCGTGCAAACGATGATGTCCATGCCCCAGATCTGATCGATCTGGTCATAGTCGATCTCCGGGAACACCAGGTGTTCCTTGAGGCCCATGGCGTAGTTGCCACGGCCGTCGAAGCTGGTGGGCTTGAGGCCCCGGAAGTCCTTCACCCGCGGCAGGGCCACGGTGATCAGACGATCGAGGAACTCGTACATGCGTTCCTTGCGGAGCGTCACCTTGGCGCCGACCACCATGCCTTCGCGCAGCTTGAAGCCGGCGATGGAGTTGCGGGCCTTGGTGGCGACCGGCTTCTGACCCGCGATCAGGGTCAGGTCCTTGATGGCCAGCTGGGCCTTCTTGGAGTCGGCCACCGCTTCGCCGATGCCCATGTTCAGGACGATCTTGTCCAGCTTGGGGATCTGCATTTCGTTGGTGTAGGCGAACTGTTCCCTCATAACGGCGCGGATGCGCGCGTTATATTCGGTCTTCAGCCGCGGCTCGTAAGCTTGATCAACCATTGATCACCTCGCCGGTGGTCTTGGCGAAACGAACCTTCTTGTCGCCTTCCGTACGGAAGCCGACGCGGGTCGCTTTGCCAGCGGAATCGACGAGCGCCACGTTCGAGACGTGAAGCGTCGCTTCCTTTTGCTTGATGCCGCCCTGGGGGTCGGCTTGGGTGGCCTTGGTGTGGCGCGAAACCATGTTCACGCCGTCCACCAGGACGCGGTTGTCCTTCGGCAGGACCTTGGACACGGTGCCTTGACGGCCCTTGTCCTTGCCTGCCAGAACGACGACGCGGTCGCCCTTCTTGATCTTAGCCGCCATTACAGCACCTCCGGCGCGAGGGAGATGATCTTCATGTGGTTCTTGGCGCGCAGTTCGCGGGGAACCGGGCCGAAGATCCGCGTGCCGACCGGCTCGCTCTGCTTATTGACGATGACCGCGGCGTTCTTGTCGAAGCGGATCAGCGAACCGTCCTTGCGCTTCATGCCTTGGTTCACGCGAACGACGACGGCGCGAAGCACGTCACCCTTCTTGACCCGGCCGCGAGGAATGGCTTCCTTCACGGACACGACGATCACGTCACCGACGCTGGCGTAGCGGCGACCCGCCCCACCCAGCACCTTGATGCACATGACCCGGCGAGCGCCGGAATTGTCGGCGACTTCCAGGTTAGTCTGCATCTGGATCATGGTTCAAACCTTCCAGATTAAGCTGAAGCCTTGGGAAGGACTTCCCAGGTCTTCAGCTTGGACTTCGGAGCGCACTCAATGATACGGGCCACGTCGCCCGCCTTGTACGCGTTGCTCTCATCGTGCGCGTGGTACTTCTTGGACCGACGCACGATCTTCTTCAGCAGGGGGTGAACGATGGTACGTTCCACCTTCACCACCACGGTCTTGTCGCCCTTATCGGAGACGACCAACCCTTCGAGGATACGCTTGGGCATATCGTTCTCCTTAAGCCGCGGCCTTGGCGCGCAGCACGGTCTTGATGCGAGCGATGTCCTTGCGGATCTCGCCAACGCGGTGGGTCTTTTCCACCTGACCGGTCGCGGCCTGGAAGCGCAGGTTGAACTGCTCCTTCTTCAGGCTGAGCAGTTGCTCGGCGAGCTGGTCGGGAGTCAGGCCCCGGATGTCTGCAATCTTGGTCATGCCGCTACGGCCTCCATCACGGCGCCGGCGTCGAGCCGGGTCACCACGCGGGTTTTGATCGGCAGCTTCGCGGCGCCGAGACGCAGGGCCTCACGAGCGATATCGTCCGGCACGCCGTCGATTTCGAACATGATGCGGCCGGGGGCGACGCGCGCCGCCCAGTGATCGACCGCGCCCTTGCCCTTACCCATCCGAACTTCGGCCGGCTTGCCGGTGACCGGCACGTCGGGGAAGATGCGGATCCAAACGCGACCTTGGCGCTTCATCTGGCGAGTGATCGCCCGACGAGCCGCTTCGATCTGGCGGGCGGTGATGCGCTCCGGCTCAACGGCCTTGAGGCCGTAGGAGCCGAAGTTCAGAGCCGAGCCGCCCTTGGTCGCGCCGTGGATACGGCCCTTGAACTGCTTGCGGAACTTGGTTTTTTTCGGTGACAGCATAGCGCTCTATCCTTAGCCCCGATCACGGCGGCCGCGGTCGCCCCGGTCGGGACGATCGCCGCGCTCGCGCCCACCACCTTCGCCGGCCGGGCCGGATTCAGTGGCGAGACGCTTATCCAGCGCCATCGGGTCATGCTCCAGCACTTCGCCTTTGAAGATCCAGGTCTTCACGCCGATGATGCCGTAGGTGGTCTTGGCTTCCGCGAAACCGTAGTCGATGTCGGCGCGCAGGGTGTGGAGCGGCACGCGACCTTCGCGATACCATTCCATCCGCGCGATTTCCGCGCCGCCGAGGCGGCCCGACACGTTGATGCGGATGCCCTTGGCGCCAAGACGGACGGCCGATTGGATCGACCGCTTCATGGCGCGACGGAAGGCGATCCGGCGCTCGAGCTGCTGGGCGATGGACTCGGCCACCAGCTGGGCGTCGGTTTCGGGCTTACGGATTTCGACGATGTTCAGGTGAACCTCGCCCTCCGTCATCACCGACAGGTCCTTGCGGAGCTTGTCGATGTCGGCGCCCTTCTTGCCGATGATCACGCCGGGACGCGCCGCATAGATCGTGACGCGGCACTTCTTGTGCGGACGTTCGATGATGATGCGCGAGACGCCGGCTTGATACAGGCGCTTCTTCAGCATCGTGCGGACCGCGAGATCCTGATGCAGCAGCTTGCCGTACTGGGGACCGTCGGCGAACCAACGGCTGTCCCAGGTGCGGTTGATGCCGAGCCGCAGCCCGACCGGATTGACTTTCTGACCCATCAGGCGGCCTCACCCAGTTCGCGGACCACGATGGTGATCTCGGAGAACGGCTTCTCGATACGCGACGCCCGACCGCGAGCCCGCGGCGAGAAACGCTTCATGACCAGGTTCTTGCCCACGAAAGCCTCGGCGACGACCAAGCTGTCGATGTCGAGGTTGTGGTTGTTTTCGGCGTTGGAGATCGCCGAATACAGCGCCTTGCGCACGTCCTTGGCGATCCGCTTGTGGCTGAATTCCAGTTCGTTCAGGGCCCGCTGGACATTGAGTCCACGGATCGACTGAGCGACCAGGTTCAGCTTACGGGCGCTGGTGCGCAGGGTGCGCACCTTGCACATCGCTTCGGAAACCGGCAGGCGGCGAGCTTGTTTTTGCTTGCTCATGGCCTACTTCCTCTTCGCCTTCTTGTCGGCGGCGTGGCCGGGGAAGTTGCGCGTGGGAGAGAACTCCCCGAACTTCATGCCGACCATGTCTTCCGACACCAGCACGGGGATGTGCTTGAGGCCATTGTGGACGCCGAAGGTCAGGCCGACGAATTGCGGCATGATCGTCGAACGACGCGACCAGGTCTTGATCACGTCCTTGCGGCCGGACCCTTGCAGGGCGTCGGCCTTCTTCAGCAAGTAGCCGTCGACGAACGGCCCTTTCCAGACGGAGCGGGTCATCGCTTAGCGCGCCTTCTTCAGATGGCGGCTGCGGATGATGAACTTATCCGTAGCCTTGTTGGTGCGGGTCTTGGCGCCCTTGGTCGGCTTGCCGGCCGGGGTCACCGGGTGACGACCGCCCGAGGTGCGGCCTTCGCCGCCGCCGTGGGGGTGATCGACCGGGTTCATGGCGACGCCGCGAACGTGGGGGCGACGACCCATGTGACGCGAACGACCGGCCTTGCCGAGGTTCTCGTTCATGTGGTCGGGGTTCGAAACAGCGCCGACCGTGGCCATGCACTTGTCTTGAACCATGCGCAGCTCGCCCGAGTTCAGGCGGATCTGGGCATAGCCGGCGTCGCGGCCGACCAGCTGGGCGTAGGTCCCGGCCGAGCGGGCGATCTGGCCGCCCTTCAGGGGCTTCAGCTCGACATTGTGGATGATCGTGCCGATCGGCATGCCACGAAGCGGCATGGCGTTGCCCGGCTTCACGTCGGCCTTTTCAGAGGCGATCACCTGGTCGCCCGCCTTCAGGCGCTGCGGCGCCAGGATGTAGGCGAGCTCCTCGTCCGGATACTTGATCAGGGCGATGAAGGCCGTGCGGTTGGGGTCGTACTCCAGGCGCTCGACCGTGCCGACCACGTCGAACTTGCGACGCTTGAAGTCGATCTTGCGATAGAGGCGCTTGGCGCCGCCGCCGCGGAAGCGGACAGCGATACGGCCACCACCGCCACGGCCGCCCGATTTGGTGAGGCCCTCGACGAGGGACTTCACCGGGCCGCCCTTGTGGAGCTCGGACTTGTCCACCAGGACCAGCTGGCGCCGGCCCGGGGACGTCGGATTGTAATGCTTCAAGGCCATCGGATCAGAGCCCCGTGGTGATGTCGATGGACTGGCCTTCGGCCAGGGTCACGACAGCTTTCTTGACGTCGGAGCGCCGGCCCATGATGCCGCGGAACCGCTTGGTCTTGCCCTTCACGTTGAGGGTGTTGACCTTGGTCACGTTCACCTTGAACAGCGCCTCGACGGCGTGTGCGATCTCGTCCTTGGTCGCGTCGGCGGCCACGCGGAACACCACCTTGTTGTGCTCGGAGAGCAGCGTGGCCTTCTCGGTGATCACCGGCGACAGGATCGTGTCGTAGTGACGGGCGGTCGGTTGCTCGGCCATCACGCAGCCTCCTTCTCTTGGAAGCGCGCCTGGATCGC
>JAQGIN010000142.1 GCA_028291125.1 Caulobacter sp. | reverse complement strand
TGCGAGCCGTCCCAGGCGATCTGGGCCAACAGGTGGCGGATCTCGGGATTGCGGAACCGCGCCAGGATGGCGTCGGCGTAGACCTCCAGATCGAGGCCGCGCGGCGCGGTCAGGCTGGGGATGATGTCCTCGACCATCATGGCGCGGACGAAGCTGGCCAGTTCCGGATCGCTGGCCGCCTCGAACACCGTCTCATGGCCCTGGAGCAGGCCCAGATAGGCCAGGGTCGAGTGCGGGCCGTTGAGCAAGCGCAGCTTGGCGCGCTCGAAGCCGCGGACGTCGTCGGTCAGGGTGACGCCGACGCTGGCCAGATCGGGGGCGTCGGGGCCGAGCACGTCCTCGACCACCCACTGGGTGAAGGCCTCGCGCTGGATCGGCCAGGCGTCCTCCAGGCCGATGGCGGCCTCGACCCGGGCGCGCAGGGCGTCGTCGGTGGCCGGGGTGATGCTGTCGACCATGGTCCGTGGGAAGCGGCCCTGGGCCTCGATCCAGGCGGCCAGGGCCGGGTCGAAGTGCTGGGCGAAGGCGACGACCGCCGCCTTCAGCCGCCAGCCGTTGTCGGCGAGGTTGTCGCAGGCGACCACGGCATAGGGGGCGAGACCCACCGCGAACCGGCGGCGCAGGCCCTCGACCAGATAGCCGACGGCGCTGACGGGGCTGCGCGGATCGGCCAGGTCGTGGACGATGTCGGGATGGGCTTCGTCGAGCTGGCCGTCGCCGGTCAGGCAATAGCCCTTCTCGGTGACGGTGAGGCTGACCAGCCTGGTGGTCGGGGCGGCCAGGCGGGCGAAGACGCCCTCGGGATCCTCCGGCGCCACCAGCACCTCGACGATCGAACCGACGACCCGGAAGGTGGTTTCCTGGTCCAGCTGGGCCAGGGTGTAGAGGCCGTCCTGCGGGGTGAGGGCGTCGCGCACGCCGGGGCTCTTCAGCGACACGGCGCAGATCCCCCAGCGCGGGTCGGCCGCCAGCAGCTGGTCGAAATAGAAGGCCTGGTGGGCGCGATGGAAGGCGCCGGGACCGAAATGGACGACGCCGATCTTGACCTTGTCGCGATCGTAGGCGGGCAGGGCGACGCCGGGCAGGGCGGCCGGATAGCTGTTGGCCGATAGGCGCAGCGGGCGGGTGTGGGCGGCAGGAAGGGTCAAAGGGTCACGCCTGTTTTCCAGATGGCGATTTCACGTTCGCCGTTGAGCTCGGCCTTGGTGGCCTTGCCCGAGGCGGTCTCGACGACCAGGGCCATCAGCGAGTCGGCCGCGTCGTCCATGGTTTCGCCCGATAGCACCACCCCGGCGTCGAAGTCGATCCAGCCCGGCTTGCGGGCGGCCAGGGCGCTGTTGGAGGCGATCTTCAGGGTCGGGGCCGGAAAGCCCAGCGGGGTGCCGCGGCCGGTGGTGAACAGGATCACCGTCGCCCCGGCGGCGGTCAGGGCGGTGGACGACACCGCGTCGTTGCCGGGGGCCTCCAGCAGGGTCAGGCCGTGCGGGCCGACCTGCTCGCCGTAGCGGATGACCTCGACCAGGGACGAACGGCCGCCCTTCTGCACCGCGCCCAGGGATTTTTCCTCCAGGGTGGTGATGCCGCCGGCGATGTTGCCGGGGGAGGGGTTCTCGTAGATCGGCTGATGGTTGTCGATGAAGTAGCGCTTGAAGTCGTCGACCACGCGCACCGCGCCGTCGAATACGTCCTGGCTGGCGGCGCGGGTCAGCAGCATCTGCTCGGCCCCGAAGATCTCGGGGATCTCGGTCAGCACCGGGGTGCCGCCGGCGTCGGAGACCTTGTCGGCGATGCGGCCGACCAGCGGATTGGCGGTGACGCCGGAAAAGCCGTCCGAACCGCCGCATTTCAGGCCGATGACCAGGTCCGACAGCGGCGAGAGTTCGCGCCGGTCGCGCTCGGCGATCTCGACCAGGGCCTCGATAGCGGCCAGGCCGTCCTCGAATTCGTCCTCGACCATCTGGGTGGTGAACGAGCGCAGGCGGTCGGGATCGAGGTCGGGGGCCGATTCCAGCAGCGCCTTCAGCTGGTTGTTCTCGCAGCCCAGGCCGAGGATCAGCACGCCGCCGGCGTTGGGATGGGCGGCCAGGCCGGCGATCAGCTTGCGGGTGTGGATCAAGTCGTCGCCCAGCTGCGAACAGCCGAACGGGTGGGGGAAGGCGTAGACCCCGTCGACCCGGCCGGCGAAGCGGGCGTTGGCCTTGTCGGCGATGCGGCGGGCGGTGTTGGCGACGCAGCCGACCGTGCACAGCACCCAGATTTCGTTGCGAGTGCCGACCCGGCCGCTCTTGCGACGGTAGCCCATGAAGCCGGCGCCGGCGGCGGGCGGGATCGTCGCCTCGAGCGCCGACGGCTGGAAGCGGAAGTCCTCGACCCCCGACAGCCGGGTCTCGACATTGTGCACGTGGACATGGTCGCCGACGGCGATGGCGCGGGTCGCCCGGCCGATCGGCCAGCCGTATTTCAGCACGTCGCCGCCGGCCGCGACGGCGCGCATGGCGATCTTGTGGCCCTTGGGGATGTCGTCGCGGGCGACGACCGTCTGGCCGTGCAGGTCGAGGGTTTCGCCGGCGGCGATGTCGCGCAGGGCGGTGGCGACGTGGTCGCGGGCATCGACGCCGTGAATTGATTCGGCCGGGGGAGAGAGGATCTGGGTCATGAAATCTGGACCAATGGGGGGCGTTTTACTCGGCCGCCTTGTAGCAGAAGGTGGGGTAACCGGTGTCAGTTTTGAAGACCGACGCCGATTTTGACGTTTGTAGCGGCGCCGGTTGCTCATAAGGTATGACAAAAGAAAACGACTACCGCTGCATGGAAACGCCGTGAACTCGTCAAAGACGCCCGCCAACGCCTTCGAAGACGGTGAACCCGAAGCCGCGGCCACCGAGGGTGGACGCCGCCGCGCCACCATCAACGACATCGCCCGCCTGGCCGGAGTGTCCAAGAAGACCGTGTCGCGGGTGATCAACCAATCGCCGTTCGTGCGCGACGAGACCCGCGAGCGGATCGAGGCGGTGATCGCCGAATGGGGCTACGCCCCCGATCCCCAGGCCCGCGGCCTGGCGTTTCGCCGCTCGTTCCTGATCGGCATGATCTACGACAACCCCAACCCGCAATATGTCGTCAACATGCAGCTGGGCCTGCTGGACGGCATGCGCGGCTCGGGCTTCGAACTGGTCGTGCACCCCTGCGACCGGGCCAGCCCCACCTTCCTGGCCGACGTGCGCACCTTCGTCGAGCGCCAGAAGCTGTACGGCGTGGTGCTGCCGCCTTCGGTGTCCGAGGACGAGCGGGTCGCCAAGCTGCTGCGCGAGATCGGCTGCAACTACATCCGGATCGCCTCGGTCGAGCTGGACAAGCCCGAGCACATGATCGTCGGCCATGACCGCATGGGCGGCTCGCAGGCGGCCCGCCACATCCTCGACCTGGGGCACAAGCGCATCGCCTTCATCTCCGGCCCGCCGTCGTTTCGCTCATCGCACGAACGGCGCGGCGGTTTCGAGGACGCCCTGACCGAGGACGGCATGACGCTCGACCCCCGCTATGTGATCCAGGGGGCCTACACCTTCGAATCCGGCACCGCCTGCGGCGACGCCCTGCTGGCCATGACCCCGCGGCCGACCGCCATCTTCGCCGGCAATGACGAAATGGCGGCCGGGGTGCTGCAGTCGGCGCGCAAGGCCGGGCTGATGGTGCCGCGCGACCTGACCATCGTCGGCTTCGACGACTTCCAGATCGCCCAGGCCGTCTGGCCGCCGCTGACCACCGTGCGCACCCCGACCCGCGAGATAGGCCGCATGGCCGCCGAGAAGCTGATCGGCGACGCCCGCCGCGAGGCGCGCGATCCGGCCGGGACCGAGCCGGTTCTCGTGGTTCGGGAGTCGTCCGGACCCGTTCCAACCGTGTAGGATCGGCCGTCCGGCCGCGCTTGCATCCACCCATGACACCGGTTACCAACCGCCACGAAGCGGCCGTCGCGAAGCCGACGAGATCCCAGGGAGCACCCGCCATGACACGGCCATTGGTTTTCCACGACGATCGGCTGTTCCCGGCCGAAGAGCGCGTCCGCGGCGTCGCCCGCGAGCTGTACGGCCTGGTCAAGGACCTGCCGATCATCAGCCCGCATGGGCACACCGACCCGTCGTGGTTCGCCACCAACAACCCGTTCAAGGACGCCACCGACCTGCTGCTGGCGCCCGACCACTATCTGTACCGCATGCTCTACAGCCAGGGCATCAGCCTGGATGCGCTGAAGGTGCCGTCCAAGGCCGGCGTTCCCGCCACCGACCCGCGCGAGGCTTGGCGGCTCTTGGCCCAGAACTTCCACCTGTTCCGCGGCACGCCGTCGTGGATCTGGCTGAACCACGTGTTCTCCAAGGTGTTCGGCTTCGAGGTGTTCCTGGGCGCCGAGACCTCAGACCTCTATTTCGACACCATCAACGACGCCCTGGCCACCGACGCCTTTAGGCCCCGGGCCCTGTTCGACCGCTTCAACATCGAGACCCTGGCCACCACCGAGGGGCCGCACCAGAGCCTCAAGCACCACCACGCCATCCGCGAGAGCGGCTGGGGCGGCAATGTGATCACCGCCTATCGTCCCGACCCCGTCATCGACTTCGAGGACGAGCGTTTCGGCGCCGCTATGGAGCGGTTCGCCGCCGTCTCCGGCGAGGACGTCCATAGCTGGCGCGGCTATCTGGACGCTCACCGCGTCCGCCGCGCGGCCTTCGCCGACGCCGGGGCCACCTCCACCGACCACGGCCATCCGACCGCCGCCACCGCCGACCTCTCGGGCGCCGACAGCGAGGCCCTGTTCCAGAGCCTGCTGAAGGGCGAGGTGACCCCGGCCAAGGCCGAGCTGTTCCGCGCCCAGATGCTGACCGAGATGGCCAAGATGAGCCTTGAGGACGGCCTGGTGATGCAGATCCACCCAGGCTCGCACCGCAACCACAACACCGGCCTGCTGGCCAGTCACGGCCGCGACAAGGGCGCCGACATCCCGGTGGCCACCGAATATGTCAACGCGCTGAAGCCCTTGCTGAGCAAGTTCGGCAACGATCCGCGCCTGTCGATCATCCTCTTCACCCTGGACGAGACCAGCTACAGCCGCGAGCTGGCCCCGCTGGCCGGCCACTATCCGGTGCTGAAGCTGGGTCCGTCCTGGTGGTTCCACGACAGCCCCGAGGGCATGATGCGGTTCCGCGAACAGGTCACCGAGACGGCGGGCTTCTACAACACCGTCGGCTTCAACGACGACACCCGCGCCTTCCTGTCGATCCCGGCTCGCCACGACGTGGCCCGCCGCGTCGACTCCTCGTTCCTGGCGCGGCTGGTGGCCGAACACCGGATGGACATGGTCGAGGCGGCGGAAGTCGTCGTCGACCTGGCCTACAACCTGCCCAAGCGCGCCTACAAACTCGATCAACCCAAGCCGGCGTCCGCGTCGGCCCACGCAGCCCAATAAGATCTCCGCGGGAGCCCCTTCGATGTTCGCCAAGACCTATCACGCCACCCACCCCGACATGATGTACGCGGTGACCAACGACGACCTGCGCGACCGCTATCTGATGCAGGGCCTGTTCGCCGCCGACGAGATCGTGCTGCAGTACAACCACGCCGAACGCTTCGTGATCGGCGGCGCCGCCCCGGTGTCGAAGGCCGTGAAGCTGCCGGCCCAGACCGAGCCCGCCTCGGCCGCCGGCCATCCGTTCCTGGAGCGCCGCGAACTGGGCGCGATCAATGTCGGCGAGGGCGCCGGCAAGGTGACCGTCGACGGCGTGGTCTATGACATCGCCCCGCGCGACGGCATCTACGTGGCCATGGGCGCGGTCGACGTCAGCTTCGAGTCGGTCGACCCCGCCAGCCCGGCCCGCTTCTACCTGACCAGCCTGCCGGCCCACGCCGCCTTCGAGACCAAGAAGCTGGAGTTCGCCAACGCCGTGCCGCTGGAGCGCGGCGCGCTGGAGACCTCCAACGAGCGCACCATCTACCAGTACATCGTGCCGACCACCTGCAAGTCGGCCCAACTGCTGCTGGGCATGACCGTGCTGAAGCCGGGCAGCGTCTGGAACACCATGCCGCCCCACCTGCACGACCGCCGCTCGGAAGCCTATTTCTACTTCGGCCTCGGCGAGAACGACCGGGTGTTCCACTACATGGGCGAGCCGGACGAGATGCGCCACATCGTCATCGCCAACCAGGAAGCGGTGATGAGCCCGCCGTGGTCGATCCACATGGGTTCGGGCACCTCCAACTATACCTTCATCTGGGCGATGGGCGGCGAGAACCTCGACTACACCGACATGAACGTGCTCGACATCTGCCAACTGAAATAGGGAAGCCTCGGCTTCTCGCGCTAGGCTCGTCATCCCGGGCGTAGCGCAGCGAAGACCCGGGACCCAGGAGCCGCGCCCGCCGCCCCTGGGTCCCGGACAAGCGCTTCGCGCTTTCCGGGATGAAGTTGTTTGAGATCAGGAATTAGCATCATGGCCACTCCGTTCAGCCTCGAAGGCAAGGTCGCCCTCGTTACCGGCGCTAATACCGGCCTTGGCCAAGCCATCGCCGTCGCGCTCGCCGAAGCCGGCGCCGACATCGCCGCCGCCGGCCGTAGCGCCCCGACCGAGACCCAAGCCGCCGTCGAGGCCACCGGTCGCCGCTTCCTGTCGATCAAGGCCGACTTCGGCTCGACCGAGCCGGTGCAGCGCGTGGTCGACGAGGCCGTGGGGACCTTCGGTAAGGTCGACATCCTGGTCAACAACGCCGGCATCATCCGCCGCGCCGATTCCATCGACTTCAGCGAAGCCGACTGGGACGCGGTGATGGACACCAATCTGAAGGTCGTCTTCTTCCTCACCCAGGCCTTCGCCCGCCAGGTGTTGAAGCAAGGCCCCGACGCCCGCGGCGTGGCCGGCAAGGTGATCAACATCGCCAGCCTGCTCTCCTTCCAGGGCGGCATCCGCGTGCCGTCCTACACCGCCAGCAAGAGCGGCCTGGCCGGCCTGACCAAGATCCTGGCCAACGAGTGGGCGACCAAGGGCATCAACGTCAACGCCATCGCCCCCGGCTATTTCGACACCAACAACACCGAGGCCCTGCGCGCCGACCAGGACCGCAACGCCGCCATCCTGGCCCGCATTCCGGCCGGCCGCTGGGGCCAGCCGTCGGACATCGGCGGGGCGGCGGTGTTTCTGGCCTCGGGGGCGGCCGACTACGTGCAGGGCGTCACCCTGCCGGTCGACGGCGGTTGGCTGGCGCGCTAGCGCCGCCGATCCTCGTTCGCCGACGCCTTTCCCGCGCCGCCAAAGCGCGCTAAAGGCGCCCCTGCGTCACGCCGGGCCGGGAGTGACGCGACCGGATTCCATCGACGACCCGCCGCGCGTCCTCGCGGCGACAACGGAGCTCGCGCATGCGTAACCCGGCTTTGAATCTCGGCGGCGACCGTCCGACCAGCCGTCACGTCCGGCAGAACGCCCGCCTGCTCAGCGAGCTCTTGACCGAGGCCATCGCCTATCTGGAGGGCGACAACGCCGCCGACCTGGTGAGCCGCGCCCGTCAGGCGGCGTCGCGCGAGACCGCCGAGGGGGCCGCCGACGGCCTCGACGACCTGTTCGCCGGCCTGTCCAACGACCAGGCGATGTTCCTGGCTCGGGCTCTGGCCAGCCACTCGATGCTGGCCAATATCGGCGAGGACGTCGCCGGCCGCCGCCGTCACGCCGAGGCCGACGCCCAGCCCGGCGACGCGCGGCCCCGCACCCTGATCGACGCGGTCAAGGCGCTGCGCGAGCAGGGCGCGAGCGAGGCCGAGCTGGCCAAGACCCTGGCGGCGATGAACGTCGTGCCGGTGCTGACCGCCCACCCGACCGAGGTGCGCCGCCGCAGCATGGTCGACCGCGAGACCGAGATCACCCGGCTGATGGCCCTGCGCCGCCACCACCTGCCGGCCGACCTCGACGCCGAAATCCGCGAGGGCCTGTTTCGCGAGATCGCCCTGATGTGGCGCACCCGGTTGTACCGGCCCGAGCGGATCACCGTGAAGGACGAGATCCGCAACGCCCTGTCGATCGTCCGCACCTCGATCCTGCCGGCGGTCATCGACCTGTACGGCGACTGGATCCGCCAGATCGGCGACCACGGCCGGCTGGGTCCGCTGCTGAAGCTGGGTTCGTGGCTGGGCGGCGACCGCGACGGCCATCCTGGCGTCAACGGCGAGACCCTGAAGCTGGCCCTGTCGTCCCAGGCCCGGGTGATCCTCGACTGGTACGCCGCCGAGGTGCGCAAGCTGTGGTCCAACCTGGCGGTCTCCACCGCCTATACGCCCGTTTCCGACGAGCTCCTGGCCCTGGCGGCCCAGAGCCAGGATCCGTCGGTGCACCGGCTGGACGAACCCTATCGCTTGGCGCTGGAACTGATCTTCGATCGGCTGACGGCGGTGTCGCAGAAGCTGACCGGCGCGCCGGTGGCCTTCGCCAACGGCGTCACCTCGGTCGCGCCCTACGCCCATCCGGACGCCTTCGTCGCCGACCTCGAGATCATCATCGACTCCCTGCGCCGCAATGGCGGCGAGCGGCTGGTCGGCACGGCCCTGACCACCCTGGTCGAGGTGGCCCAGGCCTGCGGCTTCCACCTGATGGCCCTGGACCTGCGCCAGAACGCCGACGTCCACGAACGCACCCTGGACGAGCTGTTCCGCCGCGCGGGTTCCGGCATCAAGTACCTGGCGCTGGACGAGGACGCCCGCGCCAAGCTGCTGATCGACGAGTTGTCGCACCAGCGGCCGCTGGTCTCGCCGTTCACCGCCTATGACGAGGAGACCACCCGCGAGCTGGCGACCATGCAGGCCGCCGCCGAGGTGGTGCGCGACTATGGCCGCGGTTGCCTGGGGGCCTATGTGATCTCCAAGGCCGCCACCTTGTCGGACATTCTCGAGCCGTTGGTCTTGCTCAAGCAGGTCGGCCTGGTCTGGGGCGGCCAGGCGCCGCGGGCCTCGGTGAAGATCAGCCCGCTGTTCGAGACCATCGGCGACCTCGAGAACGGCCCGGCCGTGCTGCGCCAATGGCTGGAGCTGCCGATCTCGCGCACCATCCTCGGCGACCGGCCGGTGCAGGAAGTGATGCTCGGCTATTCGGACTCCAACAAGGACGGCGGCTATGTCGCCTCGCGGCGCGGCGTCGCCCGCGGGGCCTCGGCCCTGGCCCACGAGGCCGACCGCATGGGCGTCGGCCTGCAGCTGTTCCACGGCCGCGGCGGCTCGGTCGGGCGGGGCGGGGGACCGGCCGCCGAGGCCGTGCTGGCCCAGCCGGCCGGCACCGTCCAGGGCCGCATCCGCATGACCGAGCAGGGCGAGATGATCGCCCGCCGGTTCGGCGACCAGCCCACCGCCCGGCGCAATCTCGACGGCCTGGCCGCCGCCGTGCTGATGGCCAGCGAGCGGCCGGTGGTCGCCCCCGAGCCCAAGGTCGAGGCGGCGATGACCGCCCTGGCCCAGGCCTCGTTCGAGGGCTATCGGGCCCTGGTCTATGACGATCCGGCCTTCGAGGACTTCTTCTGGTCGGCCACTCCGATCGGCGAGATCGTGGGCCTCAATATCGGCAGCCGGCCGGCCTCGCGCACCGCCAGCCGCAAGATCGAGGACCTGCGGGCCATCCCCTGGGTGTTCTCATGGTCGCAGGCGCGGTTCATGCTGCCGGGCTGGTACGGCTTCGCCTCGGGCGTCGCCCGGGCCGGCCTGTCGACCGCCCAGCTGCAGGACCTGGCTGGGGATTTCGACTTCTTCGCCTCGATGCTGTCGAACATGGAGCTGGCCTTGGCCCAGAGCCACATGGGCATCGCCGCTCGCTATGTGGCCCTGGCCCCCGACCAGGCCGCCGCCCAGCGGATCTTCGAGGCCATCAAGGTCGAGCACGCCGCCGCCAGCGCCCTGGCCCTGGCGGTCCGCGACGGCGCCAGCCTGCTCGACAACCAGCCGGAGCTGGCGGAATCGGTGGCCCTGGCCGGGCTGTCGGTGGATCCGCTCAACCACCTGCAGCTCGAACTGCTGGCCCGTCGGCGCGGCGGCGACCAGGACGAAGAGGTGCGCCTGGCCATCCAGCTGACCGTGGCCGGCATCGCCGCGGGGCTGCGCAACACCGGCTGACGAGTGTCGGATTTCAACAGGCAGTGAAATCAACGACTTAACTGGTCAGGCCACTGACGTTGAATGGCTTGCCAGGCCTGCGGCTTTCGCGGTAGGGTGCAGATGATACCGGTGTCAACGAACGGCTTGTCCCTCTCTGACACCGGTGTCATAACGTTTTGGACCGACCTGGTCGACCCGAAGCGTTTGCGGCTCTTTGAGCTCGCTCCTGCGCAAACTTCGGGGCGTCGGGTCAAACCGGCGCCCTTCATTTTGCCTCGCCCTCGGGAGAGGCGGGCAGGGGGCCGCGGTGTGGGGACGGGAACGCGGAATACGCGCCAATGCGCGCCTTGGCCTGCCGTAACGTGAAGCCCGATATGGCGTCCGCGGGGCAAGCAGTCTAGTGATCCCCCCGACGCCGAAATGGCGAAATCTTCCACGCGCGGGCCGCACAGCCGCGGTTCGCGCAAGAACGATCCTTTGGAAGGAGTGACTATGGTCAAAGACCGCATGGCCGTGCTGACGGCGCTGATGGACCAGGGCGTGATCCCGGTCTTTTATCACCCCGATGTCGAGGTCTGTAAGAAGGTCATCCAGGCCTGCGCCGACGGCGGCGCGCCCTGCATCGAGTTCACCAATCGCGGCGACTTCGCCAGCCACGTGTTCTACGAGGTCACCCGCCACTTCGCGGTCGCCGATCCCCGGGTGATCATGGGCGTCGGCTCGATCGTCGACGCGCCGACCGCCGGCATCTACATCGCCAACGGCGCCAAGTTCGTGGTCGGCCCGATCCTCAACGCCGACGTCGCCAAGGTCTGCAATCGCCGCAAGATCCCCTATTCGCCTGGCTGCGGCTCGGCCTCGGAGATCTCCTACGCCGAGGAGCTGGGCTGCGAGATCGTCAAGGTGTTCCCCGGTTCGTCGGTCGGCGGCCCCGACTTCGTCAAGGCGGTGCTGGGCCCGATGCCCTGGACCCGGATCATGCCGACCGGCGGCGTCGACCCCGACGAGGCCTCGGTGAAGAAGTGGTTTGGCGCGGGCATCGTCGCCGCCGGCATGGGCTCCAAGCTGATCACCCCGGAACTGCTCGACGCCGGCGACTATGCCGGCATCACCAAGAAGGTCCGCGAGACCGTCGATCTGATCAAGAAAGTGCGTGGGAAGGCCTAACCGATGACCGACAACGTTCTGAACATCCGGCCCGCGGCCGACACTAAGTGGGATTGCGCCAGCTTCGGCGAGGTGATGCTGCGCTTCGACCCGGGCTTTGGCCGGGTGCGCAACGCCCGCCAGTTCCAGGTCTGGGAAGGCGGCGGCGAGTACAATGTCGCCCGCGCCATGAACAAGTGCTGGGGCAAGCGCGCCACGGTGGTCACGGCCCTGCCGGACAATGACCTGGGCTGGCTGGTCGAGGACTTCATCGCCCAGGGCGGCGTCGACATGAGCCACCTGATCCGCCGCGAGTTCGACGGCCTGGGCCGCAACACCCGCGTCGGCCTCAACTTCACCGAAAAGGGCTTCGGCGTCCGTCCGGCCCTGGGCTGCAGCGACCGCGGCAACAGCGCCGCCAGCCAGATCCGCCCCGGCGAAGTGAACTGGGAAAAGCTGTTTGGCGAGGAAGGCGTGCGCTGGTTCCACACCGGCGGCATCTTCGCGGCCCTGGCCAGCAACACCGCCGAGGCGGTGATCGAGGCCGTCGAGGTGGCCCGCAAGTACGGCACCATCGTCTCCTACGACCTCAACTACCGCGCCAGTCTGTGGAAGAGCCAGGGCGGCAAGCCGGGGGCCCAGAAGGTCAACCGTCACATCGCCCAGTATGTCGACGTGATGATCGGCAACGAGGAGGACTTCACCGCCTGCCTCGGCTTCGAAGTGGAAGGTCTCGATGAGCACATCAGCGCCATCGACCCGGCCAACTTCAAGAAGATGATCCAGACGGCGGCCGCCCAGTTCCCCAACTTCAAGGTCGCGGCCACCACCCTGCGCAACGCCAAGACCGCCTCGGTCAACGACTGGTCGGCGATCCTCTACGCCGGCGGCCAGTTCTACGAGTCGATGATGCGCGAGAACCTGGAGATCTACGACCGGGTCGGCGGCGGCGACGGCTTCGCTTCGGGCCTCGCCTACGGCTTCCTGGAAGGCAAGGGCCCGCAGGCCGCCGTCGAGTACGGCGCGGCCCACGGCGCGCTGGCCATGACCACCCCCGGCGACACCTCGATGGTGCGCGCCGCCGAGGTGGAGGCGGTGATGAAGGGCAAGGGCGCCCGGGTCATCCGCTAAGGCCACGATCGCCTCCGATCTGATGGACCCCCGGCCGTAAGGCCGGGGGTTTCGTCGTTCTGGGGCGCACCTCCGACATCCTCCCCCTCGGGGAGGACCGAAAATTCCGCCGCCCTTGTCGGATCGCAGCCCCGTCGTTCGTCGTTCATGATCAGTCCCAACCCAAGGAGACACCTCATGCCCTATGTCGACGGTTTCGTGATCGCCGTGCCCAAGGCCAAGATCGACGCCTACAAGGCCCTGTCCCAGGCCGCCGGCGCGGTGTGGAAGGAGTTCGGGGCGCTGGCCTATGTCGAATGCCTGGCCGACGACGTGCCCTATGGCGAACTGACCTCGTTTCCGCGCGCGGTGCAGGCCAAGGACGACGAAACGGTGGTGTTCTCGTGGATCACCTACGAGTCCCGCGCGGCCCGCGACGCCATCAACGCCAAGGTGATGGCCGACCCGCGGCTGAAGGATGGCATGGCCAACTGCCCGTTCGACGCCAAGCGGATGATCTACGGCGGCTTCGAGACCCTACTGTCGCTGTAGGTCAGGATCGATAGACGGGGGATCGATAGACGGGGGGATAGATAGAAGGGGACAGGCACTCACCCCCTATCGCCCGACATTGATCCCCGACGTCGTGGGGTGAGTGCCTGTCCCCGCTCCATCGATCCTGAACGCACGGCTCCGCCGCCTCACGCGGCGCGCCGCTGAGCGAATGGGAAGGGTCGCGGAGCGCCGGACATCGTCCGGAGCAGAGGGAAATAACCGTTTCGACGAAGCCGAGCGCTCCGCGCCATCGTTTTGCGCCGGCGTCCGGTGGGCGCGCTGTTGACGCCTAGCCGGATCGTCCCGACCCTCCGTTTCCGGAGGCGGACGTCTCGGGGGCGCGGGTCGAGGACTGCTCGCGCTTGTTCCCCGGGCACGCCGACCGCGGGCGGGT
>JAQGIN010000226.1 GCA_028291125.1 Caulobacter sp. | reverse complement strand
CGCGCGGCGTGCCTCGACGGCGGCGCGGTGGGCCGGGGCCATCAAGGCCAGCAGGGCCTTCGTCTGGTCCGGGGTGCGCCAGGCGGCCCCGGCGTCGGGGTCGAGCAGGGCGGCCAGGTCGGTGTTGCGGGCCGGTGGCGCGGCCAGGCCCCACCACAACCAGCCGGCCTTCAGCGCGTCTGGCAGCCGCGCATGGGCGGCGCGGACGGCGCGGCTGTGGAACGGGCTGTCGCCGATCAGGCCGTCGGGCGCGCGGCGGGTGGCGACGACGAACACCCGCGGCCGCGACTGCGGGGTGAAGCGGGCGGCGTCGATCTCCAGCGCCCCGAAGCGGTAGCCGGCGGCGTCCAGGGCCGCGCACAGGGCGGTGAAGTCGGCGCCGTCGTGCGAGGTCAGAAGGCCGACGACGTTCTCGATGACGATGGTGGCGGGCGCGCGGCCCTCGGCGTCCAAGGCCTGCATCAGCTTCCAGAAGCCGAAGAAGGCCGAGGAGCGGCCGCCGGTCAGGCCGGCCCGGGCGCCGGCCAGGCTGAAGTCCTGGCAGGGGCTCGACGCCCAGGCCAGGTCGGCCTGGCCGGGCAGGTCGGCGGGGGCGATCTTCCAGACGTCGCCCTGGTGGAAATGCTGGTCCGCATCGGCGTGGTTGGCGCGATAGGTCGCGGCCTTGACCGGGTCGAAGTCGTTGGCGAAGGCGCAGGTCCAGGCGTCGCCCAGCCCCAGCCGGGCCATGCCGCCGCCGGCGAAGAATTCGTAGAAGCGGAAGGGGGCGTTTCGACTCATCGCGAACGAGTCTAGCCTCGCGGCCGCCCCACAGGATAGCCGCCGCCATGCGCCGTCTCGCCGCCTTCGCCCTGATCGCCCTCCTGAGCGCCTGCGGGGAGCAGCCGATGGGCGCATCCGAGCCGGCCGCCCCGCCCGCCGACGCCCCGGCCTCGGCCCCGACGGGACCCGACTTCAGCGGCGATTTCGACCTGATCGGCACCGAGCCGTTCTGGGGCGTGAAGATCCGCGCCGACCGGCTGACGCTCAGCCGAGCCGGCCAGGCCGATGTCGCCGCCGCCAATCCCGGCCCGAAGGTCGAGGGCGAGACGGCGGTGTGGGCGATGGGGGCGATCCGTCTGATCCTGACCCCCGGCCAATGTTCGGACGGCATGTCGGACCGGGTCTATGGCTTCGCCGCCCAGGCCGAGGTTGGCCACGAGACCCTGAAGGGCTGCGCCGCGCGGCCGGCCGATCTGCAGGCGCAGCCGAAGCCTTAGGGTGTGACCTCGTCAGATCCCCATAGCCCATCATCCCCGCGAAAGCGGGGACCCAGGCGTTTTATCGTCAAGCGCCGTGGGTTTCAGAAAAAGCCGCGGTCCCCGCTTTCGCGGGGATGATGGCTAGATGGGAGGCGTTCCCATGGTCAGGCAGTGCGGATCATTCCCTAGACCGCTCCAGGCCCCGCCCTCTTCAGCCGCCCCATCGCGTAGAACACCAGCAGGCTGGTGACCACCAGGGCGGCGGCCAGGGCCAGCATCGGGGCCAGGTCGCTGCCGGTGGCGTCGCGCACCTGCGGCACCAGGTTCTGGGCGATGAAGCCGCCCAGATTGCCGACTGAATTGATCACCGCGATGCCGGCCGCGGCCCGCGCCCCGGTCAGGAAGCCCTGCGGCAGGCTCCAGAACACCGGCTGGGCCGAGAACACCGCCGGGGCCGCGATGCACAGCATGGAAAACTTCAGCACCGGGCCGGGGACCACGACGCTGAGGATCAGGGCGGCGGCGGCGATCAAGGTCGGCCCGGCCACGTGCCAGGCGCTGGCCCCGTGGCGCGCCGCGTGCCGCGGCACCCACCACAGGGCGACCGCCACCAGGGTCCAGGGGATCAGGTTGATGAAGCCGTTGGCGGTGTTGGACACCCCGAAGCTCTTGACGATGGTCGGCAGCCAGTAGCTGAGGCCGTAGGCCCCCAGCGGCATGCCGATATAGAGGCCGGCCAGCAGCAGCACCCGCCAGTCGAGGATCACCCGCCAGGCCCCGCGATGGTCGACCGGCGCGCCGCCGGTCTCGGCGTCGAGGGTCTGCGCCAGCCAGGCCTTCTCCTCGGGCCGCAGCCAGCGCGCGTCGGCCGGGCGGCTGGGCAGGCGAAGCAGCACATAAGGCGCCAGCAACACGGCCGGGATGCCCGTGGCGATGAACACCCACTGCCAGCCTTGCAGGCCCAGCAGGTTGTCGAGATCCAGCAGGGCGCCGCCCACCACCGAGCCGACGGCGTTGGCGACGGCGCTGGCGATCATGAACCAGCCGACCATGCGGGCCCGGTGGCCCTGTGGGTACCACAGGGTCAGGACATAGAGCACGCCGGGGAAGAACCCCGCCTCGGTGACGCCGAGCAGGAAGCGCAAGGCGTAGAACATCGCCGCGTTCTGGGTGAAGCCCAGGGCGATGGTCACCAGCCCCCAGGTGAACATGATCCGCGCGAACCACAGCCGCGCCCCGACCTTGGCCAGGATCAGATTGGCCGGGGCCTCGAACAGGAAATAGCCGATGAAGAACAGCGAGGCGCCCAGGCCGTAGGCCGACTCGCTCAGCCCCAGCACCTGCACCATCTCCAGCTTGGCGTAGGAGACGTTCTGCCGATCGATATAGGCGACCAGGTACATCAGGCAGAACAGCGGCATCAGCCGCCGGGTGACCCGGCCGACCGTGGCCTGTTCCAGGGCGGTCATGAAGACGGGCCCGCGGTCGTGGTCATCCGAGACGTCGCCATGCGTTTTCCCCCGCTTTTCCCCTGCCTAGCACGAACGGGAATGGGAGGTCAGAGCGGCGTAGTCGTAGATCTAGCGGTGGGCCAGTTCGATCGTGTCGAAGGCCGAGGCGGCGGCGGGCTTGTGACTGGTCCCCGGGATCGGCAGCAACAGGCCGATGGACACCGCGACGACGGCGGCGAGGGTCAGAAGGGCCTTGATGGCCATGGCGCGGGTCTGGGCTCCGGTGCGTAGCGTCGCCAGGGTGGCGTCTACGGCAACAGAGATAGTTGCGGTTAGGGGTGGTTCAAGAGGGCGCGTGACGAAATTGTGGCGCGCGTTGCAGGCTTGAAACTCAATCGTCATCCCGGAAGCGCGCAGCGCTATCCGGGACCCAGGGGCCGTGGGCGCCGCCCCTGGGTCCCGGCTCTTCGCTACGCTACGGCCGGGATGACGGCCTCAGTAGATCTCGAACAATCCCGCCGCGCCCATGCCGCCGCCGATGCACATGGTGACGACGCCCAGCTTGGCCCCGCGGCGCTTGCCCTCCTGCAGCAGGTGGCCGGTGCAGCGGGCCCCGGTCATGCCGAACGGGTGGCCGATGGCGATCGAGCCGCCGTTGACGTTGTACTTCTCCGGATCGATGCCGAGGGTGTCGCGGCTGTACAGGCACTGGCTGGCGAAGGCCTCGTTCAGCTCCCACAGATCGATGTCCTCGACCTTGAGGCCGTGGCGGGCCAACAGGCGCGGCACGGCGAACACCGGGCCGATGCCCATCTCGTCGGGCTCGCAGCCGGCGATGGCGAAGCCGCGGAACGCGCCCATCGGCGTCAGGCCGCGACGCTGGGCCTCCTTGGCCTCCATCACCACCACGGCGGCGGCGCCGTCCGACAGCTGGCTGGCGTTGCCGGCGGTGATGAAATTGCCCGGGCCCTTGACCGGCTCCAGCTTGGCCAGGCCCTCCAGGGTGGTGTCGGGGCGGTTGCACTCGTCCTTGTCGACGACGTAGTCGACGATCGACTCTTCCTTGGTGACCTTGTCGACGACCTTCATCTTGGTCGCCATCGGCACGATCTCGTCCTTGAACTTGCCGGCGGCCTGGGCGGCGGCGATCCGCTGCTGGCTGCGCAGGGCGTATTCGTCCTGATACTCGCGGCTGATGTTGTAGCGCTTGGCGACGATGTCGGCGGTGTCGATCATCGCCATCCACAGGGCCGGCTTCTCGCGCATCAGTTTTTCTTCGGTGATGTGGAAGCGGTTCATGTGGCCGCCGCCCTGGACCAGCGAGATCGACTCCACCCCGCCGCCGATCGCCACGTCGGCGCCGTCGTTCTTCACGTAGTTGGCGGCGGTGGCGATGGCCTGCAGGCCCGAGGAGCAGAAGCGGTTGACGGTCTGGCCGGCGGTGGTCACCGGCAGGCCGGCCCAGATGGCGGCGTTGCGGGCGACGTTCATGCCGGTGGCCCCCTCGGGGCCTCCGCAGCCCAGCACCACGTCCTCGACCTCGGGGCCGTCGAGCTTGGCGCGGGACACGGCGTGCTGGATGGCGTGGCCGGCCATGGCCGCGCCGTGGGTGTTGTTGAACCCGCCGCGGTTGGACTTGGCCAGGCCCGTCCGGGCGTAGGAGACGATGACCGCTTCGCGCATGGCGCTTCCCTATCTAAACGTTAGTTTGAATTTTGGGCCACCCTAGGCGAGGAAAAAGCGATGCGCCAGTTGCCGCATGCGTCAATCTTCTAGGGCCGGGGCGGCAGCACCGTCAGGTTGTCGGGCAGCTCGTTGCGGGGATCGCCGGGGCGCGGCGGGGCGTGCTCGGCCAGGACGGCGCCGGCCCGGGCGATGGCGGCGACGAAACCGTCGGCGACGTGGCCGCGCTTGAGGCCGGCGACCAGGTCGGCGACCACCCCCCCCCACACCCGCTTCGAGGCCAGGACATAGACGCCCTCGTCGGCGATCACCTCGGCGCGGCGTTCGGCCAGGGCGGCGAAGATCAGCACGCCGGTGCGCTCGCGGGTCAGGTGCAGGCCCTGGGCCAGGAACTGCTCCAGCGCCGCCCGCCGCACCGCCGCCGCCTTGGCCCCGGGCGGGGTCAGGGCGCGGCGCAGCGGCGGGATCGAGACCGCCAGGGCGACGGCGACGAACACCACCGCCTGCAGGGCGACATAGGTGGCCAGGGCCGAGAAGATCGCCGCGTCGTGGGCGGCGGCGTGGCCGATGTTCCAGCCGCCGAACAGGGCGGTCAGCATGGCCGGGCGCAAACCGGCCAGCAGGGCCAGGGCCGGGGCCAGCAGGGCCGCGCCCGCCGCCCAGATCAGCGGCGTCTCGCGATCGTCGCAGACCTCGGGCGCCAGCACGCAGAAGATCTCGCCGGCGGTCGAGCGCTCGGCGTCGGCGATGGCCTGGGCGATGCGGGCATGGTCTTCGGCGGTCACGTCGATCATCACCATCTCCCCGAGGCGCCGCCGCCGCCGAACGATCCGCCGCCGCCGGAGAAGCCGCCGCCCCCACCGGAGAAGCCGCCGCCGCCGCGTCCGCCGCCGTTGCTCAGGGCGCTGAGGATGATCCACGGCAGGGCTCCGCCGAGACCGCCGCGCCGGCGGCCCGACAGCAGGCGGCTGATCAGGAACAGCACGAACAGGCCGATGAAGATCGCCGCCATCGGCGGGAAGCTCGGGGCCGCCTCGGGGCGCGGTTCGGCGGCCTTGGCGACCCGGGCCCTGGCCTGGTCGTCGGGCAGGGACAGCTGGTCGACCAGGGCGTCGGCCCCGGCCACCACGCCGCCCTCGAGATCGCCGGCCCGGAACCTCGGCAGCACCGTGGTCTGGATGATGACGCTGGACAGGGCGTCGGTCAGCACCGGCTCCAGGCCGTAGCCGACCTCGATGCGCACCGCCTTCTCGCTCGGGGCGACGATCAGCAGGGCGCCGCTGTTCTTGCCCTTCTCGCCGATCTTCCAGGCCCGGCCCAGCTGATAGCCGTAGTCCTCGATCTCATAGCCCTGCAGCGACGGCAGGGTGGCGACCACCAGCTGGCGGCCGGTGGTCTGTTCCAGCGTGGCGAGCTTGGCCGTCAGCGCGGTCTCGGCCTGGGGCGACAGGATGTTGGCGTTGTCGACCACCCGGCCGGTCAGCGGTGGGAAGGTCGGAGCCGCCCAGGTCGGGGCGGCGACGGCCACGGCGATCAGGGTCAGCAGCGCGACGACCCAGCCCCGCCCCCGCTCGCCGAAGGCGGGCCCGGAGTGGTGGAGGGGGCGAGACGGGGCGCCATCGCCCCCTCCATCGCGGCGTCGCCCAAGCATTTGGGGACGCCGCGCCACCTCCCACGTTTCACGGGGGAGGCGCTGGGCCAGCGAGCTCACCTAGGTGGCCGGCGCTGGCGAGGGCTGGGCGGCCGGGGCCGGCGGCGCGCTGAAGTCCACGGTCGGCGCGGTCTGGGCGCTGGCGGTGGCCTGGAACAGCTGGGCCGGCTTCTGGCCGCTATAGACGGTCTTGGCCCACAGCACGCTGGGGAAGGTGCGCAGGGTGGTGTTGTAGGTCTGGGCCGCCAGATTGTAGTCGCGGCGGGCGATGGCGATGCGGTTCTCGGTGCCTTCCAGCTGGCTCTGAAGGGCCAGGAAGTTCTGGTTCGACTTCAGTTCCGGATAGGCTTCCTGGATCATCATCAGCCGGCCGAGCACGCCCGACAGCTGGTCCTGGGCGGCGGCGTACTTCTGGAAGCTGGCCGGATCGGTGATGGTCGAGGCGTCGACCTTGACCTGGGTGGCGCTGGCCCGGGCCTGGGTGACGGCGGTCAGCACATCCTTCTCCTGGGCGGCGTAGCCCTTCACGGTCGAGACCAGGTTGGGGATCAGGTCGGCGCGGCGCTGATACTGGTTCTGCACCTCGGCCCAGGCGGTCTTGGTCGCCTCGTCCTGGGTGGGGATGGTGTTGATCCCACAGCCGGCCAGCACGGCGGCCAAGGCGACGACGGGCGCGAGGCGGGCGATCGATCGAAACAGCGTCATGCAGTCCCCCGAGGGCTTTGTTGGTCGCGCGGCCAGGGCCGCATACCGCAGTTATATGGCGTGGCGGACGCCCACGTCATCCACGTCGAAGATTAACTCGCCGACAGGCGCGGCGTTGCCGTTCGCGAGCGGCTCCAGGATCAGCCTCCTCATAAACTCCGTCATCCTAGGCCTTGTGCCTAGGGCCCCGGGTTCAGCTTCCCCGTGAGACGCCGCGACGGCGGCGCGCGCCGCCGTCCCCACCGCACCTGCGGCGGATGGAGGGGCCTAGGCATCGGGCCTAGGGCGACGAATCTTTTTGATTTCGCGTACGCACAAGCGATGGGGATGGGTCGCGAGAAAAAACGCACCCGCGATAAATTTCGCTTGCGTAATTTCCGGACGCTGGTATCTAAGCAGTGCTTAGTTCAGTTCCGGCGCGTCGATGGGGATATCGACGCCGTCATCCCACCGGGACCGAACCCCCAGTATCACGCTTTTCACCGATCTTCGATCCGTCCCAACTCCCTAGACGCTGGAGGGCTCTCTCATGAAGCTCCGCACCCTGACGGC
>JAQGIN010000223.1 GCA_028291125.1 Caulobacter sp. | reverse complement strand
CGTAGCGGGCCACGGCCGTCGGGCGGTCGAGCGCCTGGTTGCAGGCCAGGGCGGCGGCCAGCAGGAAGGCGTTGCCCGGGGCCAGGGCCACCAGGGCGGCGGCGTAGGGCTCGGCCAGGTCGACGCGACCGGCCGCCAGATAGGCGTTGAACTTCTCGATGGCCGGCAGCGACTGGGCCTGGATCGCGGCCGCCAGGCCGTCGGCCTCGGGCTGGCCCTCGCGCGCCGTGATCAGCAGCTGCAGCGCCTCGAGAGTGCGCCCCTGGCCGGCGAACGCCGCCGCCAGGCCGCGCAGCACGCCAAGGTCGCCGGGGCTCAGGGCCCGCAGGTGCTCGAACAGGATGGCCGCGTCGGCGAACCGGCCCTGGCGGGCCATGGTCCAGGCCAGGTCGAGCAGCGGCGTGGTGTCGGCCGAACTCATGGGCGGTCGAAGAACTGGCCGTACATGCCGATCACCGCGTCGCGCGTCGGGCCCAGATAGTCGCCGTTCATCGGCGTGAAGGCGATCGCCCCGCGCCAGTGCATCTGGAACTCGAAGCGGTCGGGCCGGCTGGGCCAGGTCGGCTCGGCCGCCATCGCCAGGTGCTCGACCAGCGGGATCTTCGGGGTCAGGACCAGGTCGTGGCCGACATTGTCCAGCACCCAGCGGTGATGGATGAAGCCGCGATACGGCCCTTCGGGGCGCAGGGATTCCAGGTAGCGGGACGGCACGCAGACATAGCCGGCCTCGGCGATGCGCGGCAGCATCTCCAGGGCCATGGCCGGATAGGCCAGGTCTTCCAGGGTGTGCGAGCAGATGGCGTAGGAGAACCGGCCGTGCTTGGCGACGTGGCGCAACACCTCGTCCCAGCTGCGGCTGTCGTTGAAATTGCCGCGGAAGTGCAGCGGCGCGACGGCGCAATCGCCCATGTCGAAGGTGGCGTTGAGCACGTCGCCCGACCACGGATTGGCCGCGGCGCCGACGTCGATGACGCTGAAGTCCGGGCACTTGGCCTTCTGGTCGCGCAGATAGGCCATCAGCGGATCGTGGCCGTGCAGCGGCCCGTAGCGATAGTTCTGGCTCGGGCGGCGCACCTGGCGCTCGAACAGGAAGTCCAGCTGCAGCAGGCCGCCGTTGTGCACGCCCTGCAGGCGGTGGAAGTCGGTGACCTCGGCGGCGCGGAAGCCCATCGCGGCCAGCTGGGCGAACACCTGCTCGGCCTTGGCGGCGCCCACGTTGTAATCGACCAGGGAGATCTCGACGAGGATGTAGTCGGCCTGGCGCAGCACGGTCTGGCCGCCCATCAGCACGTCGAGTTCGGAGCCCTGGGTGTCGATCTTGACGAAGTCGAAGCGGCGGCCGGCGAACACGTCGTCGAGGCGGACCTTGTCGACCTCCTGCTTGATCACGACCTCGTCGCGGAAGAAGGCGGTGTCCTCGCGGTACAGCGAACTGCCGGTCGATTGCAGCCATTCCTTGGTCAGGAACATCTCGGCCTTGCCGGCCTCGGACGAGGCGGCCACCGCCAGGCGCTCGTAGGGCAGCTGGGCCAGGGCGTCCTGGCAGAACGGATTGGGCTCGATCAGGGTTGGCACGCAGTCGGGGAAGGTCTGCAGGAAGCCCTGGGTGAAGGTGCCGATATGGGCCCCGACATCGAGCATGGTGCGGGGTGAATAGCCCTGGAATCGCAGGCCTTCTAGAACGTCGGGCTTCATGGCTTCCTCAGTTTCGGCCTGGAGTCGTGTGAAAGGGGGGCGGCGCGGTCAACCGCCGGACGCCTGGCCGCGGCGCGGCGTGGCGCGCAGGGCGGCCCGGGCCTGGTCGAACGTGTCGGGCTCGACCGCCGCGATGTCGGCGGCGGTCCACATCCGCGGATCGGCCGGCAGCGGCCGCGCCAGGTGGCGGGCGGCCAGCCTGGCCTTGTAGAGGCCGGCATAGTCCTCGACCGTCAGCATCTCGACCGCCTCGTGGTCGATCTCGACGCCGACCGCGAGATAGGCCTCGAGATTGGTCAGGTCCGGCCGCGGCCGCGCGCCGCGCTGATGGTCGGCGGCCATGTCGGAAAAGAGGCCTTCCAGGCTGGCGACCAGGGCGTCCATGTCGAACAGCACGCTGGTGGCCCGGCCCTCCTCGAGCTTGGCCTTGTAGGCGGCGATCGCCGGCCGGTCATTGGCCAGGGCGACGGCGCGTTCGACATAGTCGGACGGGGTGGTGCAGACCAGGCCGGCCAGGCCGGCCGAACGCACCAGGCTGCCGCAGACCCGCGAGGCGAAGCCGCGGCCCGACAGGGTCAGCACCGGCACCCCCATCCACAGGGCGTCCGAAGCGGTGGTGTGGGCGCCGTACGGGGTGGTGTCGAGGAACAGGTCGGCCAGCGGATAGCGGGCCAGGTGCAGGGCGTTGGGCTGCTTGGGCGCGAAGACCAGCCGGTCGCGGGCGACGCCGCGGGCCTCGGCATAGGCGCGCAGCCGCTCGTTGGTGGCCTCGCCGCTGCTGTCGAGCAGCCACAGCACGCTGCCCGGCGTGCGTTGCAGGATCTCCAGCCAGCGCTCGAAATTGAAGCGGGTGATCTTCTGCGGGCCGTTGAAGCAGCAGAACACGAAGGCGTCGTCGGGCAGGCCGGCCTGGGCGCGGGTCGGGCGCTCGGGGGCCACCACCCGCTTGCGGTCGTTGGGCTGGTAGCAGGGCAGCCGCACGACCTTTTCCGAATAATAGAGCTCGGACTCCGGCGGAATGATCCACGGATCGGCGATAATGTAGTGGTGGTAGGGGCTGCCCATGGTGCCGGGGAAGCCCAGCCAGTTGACCTGGATCGGGGCCGGCCGGCGGGCGAACACCCCGGTGCGGGAGTCGCGGGTGTGGCCGTTGACGTCGATCAGGATGTCGATGCCATCGTCGGCGATGCGCTGGGCGGCCGCGTCGTCGCTCAGCTCGCGGATCTCGACCCAGTGCTCGACGGCGGCCTGGGTGCGGGTCTTCAGCGCGTCCTGGCCGGGGATCCCGCAATAATAGGCGAACACCTCGACCTGGGCCTTGTCGTGCAGCTCGAACACCTCGGCCATCAGATAGCCGACGGCGTGGTCGCGCAGATCGGACGACACATAGCCGATCCGCAGCCGGCGGCCGGTCAGGTCGATGGCGGCGTGGCGGCGGTCGGCGGAATTGCCGGCCGGCGGGTCGGCGACCAGGTCGTTGATGTGGTGGGCCGAGGTGGCCAGGTGCAGCAGCGGATCGTCGGTATAGGCCGACATCGACAGCGGATGGACGCCGCTCATCAGCGCCTTGCGGTCCAGGCCCTCCCACGGCTCGATCACCGGCCACTTGCACTGACCCAGGCGCAGCGAGGCGTATTGCTCGAGCACGTCGCGCTGGTGCGGACCGATGTCCAGGCACTGGCGCAGGGTGGCCTCGGCGGCGGCGATGTCGTGATGGTCGGCCATCACCCGGGCGATCTGGCGCAGGGCGGTGAGCTTGTGCGAGATGGCCTCGCCGGTGACCGAGGCCATGCGGTCGAGCACCGCGGTCCACTGGGCCAGGGCGCGGACCGGATCGCCGGCCCGCTCGACCAGGCCGCCCAGATTGATCTGGGCCGGCAGGAAGTCGGGGTTCAGCGCGATCACCCGCTCCAGCGCCGCCGTGGCGGTCGGCAGGTCGCCCAGCGCGGTGTGAAGGCCCGAGATGTTGAAATAGGCGACGAACAGCTGCGGATGGCCGGGATTGAACTGGATCCAGACCGTGTACAGCTGCGTCGCCAGCCCGGTCTGGCCGGTCTGGGCGAGCTCGCCCGCCGCGGTGATCACGTCGCCGAGCGACAGCGCCCCCGTGGTGATCTTCTGGATCGCGGACAGAAAGGCGTCTTCGGACATGGTCTTCTCGAGCGCGATTGTCGAGCGGTGTGGAGGCCCGGCTCGATCCCTGGAAGCGGTGGAATCGGGCCGGACGCAGACGCTCGCTTGATTCGGATTAAGAAATCATCGCACGGCGCGGAAGCGGCGCCCATTCGCCGGCCGCCGCCGCGCCGAGATGTCGCGGCCGTCCGGAAACGCCGTCGACCCTCGCGAAGCCAAGGCTTCGCGAGGGTCGGGCGTCGAGGCTGGGAGCGCGGGCGGTGGGGCGGAGCCGAAGGGCTCCGCCGCCGTCCTTTAGAAGCCGCCGTTGGCGCCGTAGGCGTTCAGCTGGGGCGTGGTCATCGCCTGCACCTGGGTGGCGTTGAAGCCCTGGATCTGGGTCGTGGTCATCGCCGTGATGCTGGTGGTGGTCAGCGACCCGAGCTGGGTGGTGGTGATCCCGCCGATCTGGGTGGCCTTCAGGGCGCCCAGGGTGGTGGTGGTCAAGCCGCCGATCACCGCCGTGCTGAGCGCGCCGACCTGGGTCACCGTCAGGGCCGCGACCAGAGGAGAGGTCAGTTCGGCGATGTCGGTGGTCCGCAGGCTGCCCAGCTGGGCCGAGGTCAGGCCCTGCACCTGGGTGGCGCTCAGGGCGTTGGCCGTGGTGGTGGTCAGGCCCTGGATGTTGGTCGTGCTCAGGGCGCCGATCTGGCTGGTGGTCAGGGCGGCGATCTGGGTGACGCCCAGTTCGTTGAAGTCGGTGGTGCTGAGCGCGGCCAGCTGGGTGCTGGTGATGCCCTTCACCTGGGTGGCGTTGAGCGACGCGGCCTGGGTGGAGGTCAGGGCCGAGAGATTGGCGGCCGACAGGCTGCCAAGCTGGGTCCCGCTCAGGCCGGCGAGCTGGGTGACGGTCAGGGCGGCGATATTGGTGGTGCTCAGCGCCCCCAGTTGGGTGGCGGT
>JAQGIN010000132.1 GCA_028291125.1 Caulobacter sp. | reverse complement strand
CCACATGGACCAGGGCGTGCAACAGAACGCCGCCATGGTCGAACAGGCCACCGCCGCCACCCATTCGCTGAAGGACGAGGCCGGCCAATTGGTCAGCCTGGTCGGACGTTTCAAGATCAGCGACCGGTCCGGGACGGCGCCGCAGCGGCTGCGGGCGGCGGGGTAAGATCACACCTGGGGCGGGACCGGCGTCCAATTGAACACGCCGTCATAGAGATCAGCCCAGGTCGGGTTGTCCCGCTCGATCAGATTGATCTTCCATTGCCGCGGCCATTCCTTCAGCGATTTCTCGCGCCGAATGGCGTCGATCATGAGGTCGTGGGGCTCGAACCACACCAATCGCTTGAGGTTGTAGCGACGCGTGAAGCCGTCGATCAGGCCGTCGCGGTGCTAGACGATGCGAGTCTGGAACTGGCTGGTGACGCCGATATAGAGCGTGCCCCGATAGTGATCGGCCATGATGTAGACGGCGATCCATGCATCCTGAGCGACCATACGCCCAACAATACACCCCTAGATAACACCGTCATCCCGGGCCTTGTGCCCGGGATCCCTGGTTCAGCCCGCACGAAAAGCGCCGCGACGACGGCGCGCGCCGTCGTCCCCACCCGCCCTTGCGGCGGAGAGAGGGATCCCGGGCACAAGGCCCGGGATGACGGCTGAAAATTAGGGGGTGAATAGGGCCTTAGCCCCCTACCCCGCCACCAGCGCGAAGTCGGCCACCTGGCCCATGGCGTCGCGAACGGCGGCCAGCAGGCGCAGGCGGTTGTCGCGTTCGGCGGCGACGTCGGCATTGACCAGAACCTTCTCGAAGAAGGCGTCGACCGGACCGCGCAAGGCGGCCAGCTCGCGCATGGCGCCGGTGAAGTCCTCGGCGGCCAGGGCGGCGGCCAGCCGTGGCTCGACGGCGCGCAGGGCGGCCAGCAGCGCCGTCTCCTCGGCCGGGGCCCCGGTCAGGTCGGTCGGCGCGCCGGTCGGCAGAGCGCCCTTCTTCTCCTCGGCCTTGAGGATGTTGGCGGCGCGCTTGTAGCCGGCCAGCAGATTGGCCCCGTCCTCGGTCTTCAGGAAGCCGTCCAGCGCCTCGACCCGGGCGACGATGCGCACCAGGTCGTCGTCGCCGAGCGCGAACACGGCGTCGACGAGATCGTGGCGCTTGCCTTGATCCTTGAGGGTGACCTTCAGGCGGTCGGCGAAGAAGGCGATCAGCTCGGCATCGGCGAATTGGGCCAACGACAGTCGCAGGCCGTTCTCCAGCACGATCCGGATCACCCCCAGCGCCGCACGGCGCAGGGCGTAGGGATCGCGCGACCCCGTCGGCTTCTCGTCGATGGCGAAGAAGCCGACCAGGGTGTCCAGCTTGTCGGCCAGCGCCACCGCCACGCTAAGCGGCGCGGTCGGGACGGCGTCACCGGGGCCCTGGGGCTTGTAGTGGTCGCGGATGGCGTCGGCGACGGCGTCGTCCAGGCCGGCGGCGCGGGCGTAGTAGCCGCCCATCAGGCCTTGCAGCTCGGGGAACTCGCCGACCATCTGCGAGGCCAGATCGGCCTTGGCCAGGCGGGCGGCCTTCTCGGCCTGGTCGCGATCGGCGCCGACCAGCGGCGCGATCTCGCGGGCCAGGGCGGCGATGCGCGCCACGCGCTGCGCCATCGTGCCGAGCTTGGCGTGGAAGGTGACGCCGTTCAGCTTCTCCAGCCAGCCGTCGAAATTGCCCGACAGGTTGTCCTCGTCCCAGAAGAACCGCGCGTCGGACAGCCGGGCCGACAGCACCTTGGCGTTGCCGGCGGCGATCACCGCCCCGCCGTCGGCGGCGGCGATGTTGGCGATGGTGATGAAGTGGGGGGCCAGACCCCCGGTCGCCGGATCGCGGACGGCGAAATACTTCTGGTGGGTGCGCATCGAGGTGCGGATGACCTCGGCCGGCAGGTCGAGGAAGGCCGGGTCCATGTCGCCCAGCACCGGCGTCGGCCATTCGGCCAGGCCGGCGACCTCGTCGAGCAGGCCGTCGTCGGCCACCAGTTCCAGATTGCGCGCGAAGCACAGGGTCTTGGCGCCCTCGAGGATGCGCGCCTTGCGCTCCTCGACGTCGAGCACCACGAAATGGGCCAGCAGGCCGGCGCGGTAGTCGTCGAAGTCGCGGGCCCGGAACGGCTCGCCCGAGCCCATGAACCGGTGGCCTTCCGACTGGTCGCCACTCTCGATGCCGTCGATCGCGAACGGCACGATCTCGCGGTCGAAGACGCAGAGGATGCGCTGGATCGGCCGCACCCAGCGCAGCTTGCCGCGGCCCCAGGTCATCGACTTGGGCCAGGAAAAGCCGCGGACGATCTGCTCGACCATCTCGGCGACGATCTGCGTGGTGGCGCGGCCCTGGGTCTCGACCACGGCCACATAGATGCCGTCGCGCTCGACCAACTGGTCCTGGGTCAGGCCGGTCTTGCGCAGGAAGCCTTCCAGCGCCTGGGGCGGGGCCGAGACGCGCGGGCCCTTGACCTCCTCGCGGCGGTCGCCTTGCGCGGCCGGCAGACCCTCGACCACCAGGGTCAGGCGGCGCGGACCGGCGAAGGTCTTCAGGGCCTCGGGCAGGAAGCCGGCCTCGGCCAGCCGTTCGCGGGCCATGCGCTCGAGGTCGCGGGCGGCCCCGGCCTGCATGCGCGCGGGGATTTCTTCGGAGAAGATTTCGAGAAGGAGCTGGGGCATGGGTCTAGGCCGCGTCTTCCTGCTGGGCGACCCATTCACTGGCGCAAAGCTTACAGAGGTCCCGGATGCGGCCGATATAGCTGGCGCGCTCGGCGACGGCGATGGCGCCGCGGGCGTTCATCAGGTTGAACAGGTGGCTGGCTTTGAGCACCATGTCATAGGCCGGCAGCACCAGGGCCTTGCCCTGATACTGGCGGGCCAGCATCAGCGGGACCTGGCGCTCCATGTCCTCGAACTGCGACTTGAGCACCGCCACGTCATAGCCGTGGAAATTGGCTTCCGAGTGCTGGCGTTCGTTCTCCAGGAACACGTCGCCATAGGTCAGGTGGCCCAGCGGCGCGTCGGGATCGTTGAACGGCAGGTCATAGACGTTGTCGACGCCGAACACGTACATCGCCAGCCGTTCGAGGCCGTAGGTCAGCTCGCCGGCCACCGGGAACACGTCGAGCCCGCCGACCTGCTGGAAATAGGTGTACTGCGACACCTCCATGCCGTCGCACCACACCTCCCAGCCCAGGCCCCAGGCTCCGACGGTGGGGTTCTCCCAGTCGTCCTCGACGAAGCGGATGTCGTGCAGGCGCAGGTCGAGGCCGATGGCCTCCAGCGAGCCCAGATACAGGGCCTGCATGTTCGGCGGGTTGGGCTTCAGGATCACCTGGTACTGGTAATAGTGCTGCAGGCGGTTGGGGTTCTCGCCGTAGCGGCCGTCCCCGGGCCGCCGCGAGGGCTGCACATAGGCCGCGTTCCACGGTTTCGGACCCAGGGCCCGCAGCACCGTCGCCGGGTGCAGGGTCCCCGCCCCCACCTCGACGTCGTGCGGCTGCAGGATGACGCAGCCTTGGGCGCTCCAATAGTCGTGGAGGGTGAGGATCAGGCTTTGAAACGACTTGGGTTTTGCCGAGGGCATGCGCGTCCGAACAGGGCCAGAAAAAAGTCGGCGGACCATAGGGCCCGCCGACTGCTGCTTCAAGCCGAGTTGGAGCGGGCTAGTTGCCCTTCGGCGCCGTGCGCTTGCCGGCGCGCGACATCGGCGCGCCGTACTTGGCGCGGTTCTCGGGGGTGTCGGCGATCGGGCCGTTGGTGACGACGTTGGCGTCGCCGGCCTTGAGGGTGGCCTGTTGGTCGGGCGACATCGACGAGGTCGGCACGGCGGTGCCGGTGGCGGCGGTGGGCGCGGCCATCGAATCCGCGGGCGGGGTGGCGGGCGTCATCTGGTCGCTGGCGGCCGGCGTCATGGCGTCGGCCGGGGGCGTGGCCGGGGCGGTGCTTTGGGCGGCGGCGGCGCCGGCCAGCAGCGACAGTGCGGCGGCCGGGATCAGGAAGCGTGTCATAGACATGGGGTCGTCCTCTCGTTCCAGGCCCTGACTACGCCTGGGCGTCACGGAGGTTGCGTCGCTCACGGGCTCGTGATCGCGAACGCCGCGCCGCGGCGGCGCTATTTGAAGACGAACACGCAGGCGACGCCGGCGACGATCAGGGCGAAGCCGACCAGCGTCGTCCACTTCACAGGCTCGCCCAGGTAGAAATAGGAGAAGGCGGTGAACACCAGCAGGGTGATCGCCTCCTGCCCGACCTTCAGCTGGGCGGTGCTGTAGACCTGGTGGCCAAAGCGGTTGGCGGGCACGGCCAGCATGTATTCCGGCAGGGCGATCAGCCAGCTGGTCAGAATGGCCAGCGGCAAGGTCAGGCTGCGGTTCTTCAGATGCCCGTACCAGGCGAAGGTCATGAAGACGTTGGAGCCGACGAGCAGCGCCCAGGGGGCGACCTTGGGCCAAAGAGATCCCATTCCGACCGATGTCCTTCGTGGCTGAGGCGGGCGGCGATCTTAACGGCCGACGTCCGGCGGAGCCAGCCACGCTCGCGGCGGCCATTTCGCTCTAATTTTAGGCGCCAGTGCACCGCGGCGCCCGAAGAATGGGCGCTCGGCCGCTTTCCGTCCCGATTTGCGACGACATGGCGCGCGAGGCGAACCACGGTCGCTAGCGTGACCGTCGCCGGGGAAACGATGTGGCCGGTACGTGCGGCGTCGGCGGCGACCTAGAGCTTTAGCAACAAGGGGAGCCCGCGGCTTTAGGCGGGCCGGAGCAAGGCGGATGAAACTGATCATAGCGATCGTGAAACCCTTCAAGCTGGACGAGGTGCGCGAGGCGCTCGTCGCCGCCGGCGTCGAGGGCCTGACGGTCTCGGAAGTGAAGGGCTATGGCCGACAGAAGGGCCAGACCGAGATCTACCGGGGGGCCGAGTACCAGGTGAACTTCGTGCCGAAGGTCAAGCTGGAGGCCGTGGTCGATGACGTCGCCGCCGCCAAGGCGGTCGAGGCGGTCAAGGCCGCCGCCGCCACCGGCAAGATCGGCGACGGCAAGATCTTCGTCCTCAATGTCGAGGAAGCCGTCCGCATTCGAACCGGTGAAACCGGTTCGGCCGCTCTGTAACGATCATCGGGATTAAGGGGACACCGACGATGACACTCAAATTCAAACCGCTGGCCGGGCTGCTGCTCGCCGCGACCCTGGTCGGGGCGCCGCTGGGCGCCACGGCCTTCGCCCAGGAGGCCGCGTCCGCCGCCGCCGCGCCTGCGGCCGCCGCG
>JAQGIN010000197.1 GCA_028291125.1 Caulobacter sp. | reverse complement strand
GTTCGGCCGCAACATCACCAACGAGAAGAACCTCAAGGGCGTGATCGAGAACTACATGGCCGCCGTCTATAACGAGCCGCGGATCATCGGCGTGTCGGTCAGCGCCAAGCTGAACTAGCGCCGACCTGCCACCGTCGACGCTCCAGGACCCTGTCGCCGAACTCGCTGGTCGCGGTGTTCGGCGGCGGGGCGCGACCGAGCGCCTCGACCCGATCGCCCTGGTTTCCCGACCGAATCGCCCCCTTCCCGCCTCCCCGGCGAGGCCCGGGCCCAGGTGAAACCCACGCGCCGCTCCGGGTGAATCTGGGTCCCGGCTTTCGCCGGGAAGACGGATGAAGGAGAGGCCCGCTTAGACGTGAAGCGCCTTAGGCTTGGGCGACGAAGCGCAGGCCGTCGAACGCCGGCGCGACATTGGCCGGAAGTTTCCTCGCCAAGTCGTTGTAATCCAAGTCTATATGCAGATTGGTCAGGATCGCCCGGCGCGGCTTGGCGCGGGCGATCCACTCCAGCGCCAGCTCGACATGGGCGTGGGTCGGGTGCGGCGTCCAGCGCAGGGCGTCGACGATCCAGACGTCGAGGTCGGCCAAGGCCGCCCAGCTGTCCTCGGGAATGGCCACCACGTCGGGCGTATAGGCGACGTCGCCGAAGCGGAAACCCACCGAGCGGACGGGGCCGTGGTCGAGGTCGAAGGTGGCGACCGGGATCGCCCCGCTCGGCCCGTCCAGGCTCCAGGCCGCGCCGTGCGGCGGCAGCGGCCGCGGCTCGCAGATGGCCGGATAGCCGTTCTGGTCGGTGAACACATAGTCGAAGCGCTGCAGCAGGGTCTGGGTGGTCGGCGGATCCATATAGGTCGGGATCCGCGCCCGCTGGTTCTGGAAGAAGGCGCGCAGGTCGTCGATGCCGTGGGCCTGGTCGGCGTGTTCGTGGGTGAACAGCACCGCGTCGACCCGCCCCACCCCGGCCGCCACCGCCTGCAGCCGGAAGTCGGGCGCGGTGTCGACCACCACGGTCGTGGCCTGGCGCGGATCGCCCCCCTCGCCCGGCCGGCGGACCAGCAGCGAGCAGCGGCTGCGGCTGTTGCGCGGCTCCGCCGGGTCGCAGGCGCCCCAATTGCCGTCGGCCCGCGGCACGCCGCCGGACGAGCCGCTGCCGAGGATGGTGATCTCCAAGTCCGCGCTCATGGTCGCGGGATCTGGTCGAACAGGGCGAAGAAGGCGTCCTCGGTGCGGCTCTCGGCCTCGGACCGGGTCCAGCCGCGGATCTGCGCCAGCTTGTCGAGGATGTGCGGCAGATAGGCCGGCTCGTTGCGGCGGCCGCGCATCGGCATGGGGGCCAGATAGGGGCAGTCGGTCTCGACGATCAGCCGATCGGCCGGCATGTCGGCGATGATCGCCCGCACGCTGTCGGCGGCCTTGAAGGTGGCGATGCCCGACACCGAGAACCACGCCCCCAGCGCCGCGGCCCGGGCCGCCAGCTCGGGGCCGCTGGTGTAGCAGTGCATCAGGATCTTGAACGGCCCGGCGGCGTGCTCCTCTTCGAGGATCTGGGCCATGACCTCATCGGCCTCGCGGGTGTGGACCACCAGTGGCAGGCCGGTCTGGCGGGCGGCCGCGATATGGGCGCGGAACACGCTGGCCTGCACGTCACGCGGGCTGAGGTCGTAGTGGAAGTCCAGCCCGGTCTCGCCGATGCCGATGACCTTCGGCCGGGTGGCCAAATCGGCTAAGGATTTCGCCGTAAGCTCCGGATTTTCCTTGGCTTCGTGCGGATGAGTGCCGACCGTGCACCAGATGTCGTCATGGGCCATGGCCAGGGCGTGAACCGCCTCGAACGACGAGACCTTGTCGCTGATGGTGACCATTAGCCCGATCCCGGCCGCGCGGGCGCGGTCGATCACCGCGTCGCGGTCGTCGTCATACTGGTGGGCGTGGAGATTGACGTGGCTGTCGATGAGCATGCCGTCACATCGCCGCCCGGGCCACGGCGCGCAAGTCCCCGATCGCCGTCCAGAACACGTCGGCGCGGTCGAGATTGATCGCCTCGGCCTCCCCCGGCCAGCGGCGGATCCGCTCCCAGGCCCCGGCCCAGCCGTCGAGACCGGCGGCGTCGCCCTCGCGGGCCCGGCCCACCACCATGGCGTGGATCTGGTCGGCCAGCCGGTCGAACAATAGCTCGAACCGCGCCGCGCCCTCGGCCCCGCGGAAGCCGTCGGCCAGGGCCAGCAGCGCGCCCTCGTCGATCTTCGGCAGGGCCAGCAGGATCTCGCGGGCGTCGTCGTCGGCCTTCAGGGCCCCGGCCGCCGCCAGTTGCAGGGCCCGGCCCGGCGCGCCGTGGGCCATGCGGGCCAGGCGTTCGGCGTCGGCCAGCGACAGGCCGGCCCGCTGCACGACCATGGCCGCGGCGGCCTCGACATTGGGCGTCCCCACCGCCAGCCGGCGACAGCGCGAGCGGATGGTCGGCAGCAGCCGGCCCGGCGCGTGGCTGACCAGCAGGATGACGCCGCGGGACGGCGGCTCCTCCAGGGTCTTCAGCACCGCGTTGGCGGCGTTGACGTTGAGATCGTCGGCGGCGTCGATGATCGCCACCCGATAGGGCGAGGTGGCCGGTGAATTGGCGAAGAAGTCCGGCAGGCGGCGGGCCTCGTCGACCGGGATCGACTTACGGGCCTTGCCGTCGTCGGTCTCGCGCTCCAGCACCATCAGGTCGGGGTGCGAGCGGGCCGCCACCTGGCGGCTGACGACGTCGGTCGGGGCCGCGCCCAGCAGGCCGAAGGCCGGGTCGGGCCGCGCCCCCAGCAGCCGCCGGGCCATGCGATAGGCCAGGGTCGCCTTCCCCGCCCCTTCTGGCCCGGTCAGCAGCCAGGCGTGATGCAGCCGGCCGCGGGCCAGGGCGTCGAGGAAGGTGGCCTCGGCCGGCGCGAGGCCGTCGAGGGTGAAGACGTCGCGGGGATGCGGCGGGGCGTCCATCTCAGAGGTCCAGCCGCTTTTCGACCACCCGCCAGATGGCGTCGGCCACCGACTCGACGTCGGCGTCGGCGTCGATCACCGCGCAGCGTTCCGGCTCGCGGGCGGCGATGGCCAGATAGGCGGTCCGCAGCCGCTCGTGGAAGTCCAGGCCCTTGGATTCGAACCGCGCCGCCCCGCCCCGCGCCGAGGCCCGGGCCAGGCCGACTTCGGCCGGCAGGTCGAGGATCAGGGTCAGGTTGGGGACCGTGCCGCTCAGCACATGGTCCTCCAGGGCGGCGATCAGGGACGCCGGGGCGTCGCCGCCGGCCCCCTGATAGGCGCGGGTGGAGTCGGCGAAGCGGTCGCACAGCACCACGGCCCCACGGTCGAGGGCCGGGCGGATTACCCGTTCGACATGGTCGCGGCGGGCGGCGTACATCAGCAGGGTCTCGGTGACCGGCGACCAGCGGTCGGCCGCGCCATTGACCAGCAGTTCGCGGATCGCCTCGCCGCCGGGACTGCCGCCCGGCTCGCGGGTCAGCACCACGTCGGCGGCCTCGGCCGTCAGCCGTTCGGCCAGCCGGCGGATCTGGGTCGACTTTCCAGCCCCCTCGCCGCCTTCGAAACTGATGAAGAGTCCGCGTGTCACGGCTCTCAATTCGGCCGGAACGCGCGCCTTGTCCAGACCCGTTTAGGGCCGCAGCACCGTGGCGTCGGAAAAGCCCAGGGCGGCGACCCGATCGCGCACCGACCAGGCCTCGCCCTCGTCGCCGCCGGCCGCCACCAGCACGCGATAGAGCACGCCGCCGGCCCGGGCCAGCGGCTCGATCACCGCCGCGCCGGCGCCGCTCAGCTGGGCCACGGCGCGTTCGGCGTTGTCGCGATTGGCGAAGGCCCCGGCCTGGATGCGGTAGCCGGCGGTCACGGTCGGCGGCGCCACCGGTAGGGGCGTCGGCGGCGGCGCGGCGGCCACCACCACCGGGGCCGGCAGCTGGATTTGCGGCGATCGCGGCGGGGCGGCGGCGAACACCGGCGCGGCCTGGGTCTGCGGAGAGCGGTAGGGATAGGCCGGCGGCGGGGCGATCGCCGCCATCGTCTGACCGTCGAACGGCGACTTGGGGGCGGGGCCGATATAGCGCACCCGCACCCGGGCCACGCCGTCGCGGCGATAGCCGAGCTGGTCGGCGGCGGCGCGCGACAGGTCGATGATGCGGTCGTCGACGAACGGGCCGCGGTCATTGACCCGCACCGTCATCCGCCGGCCGTTGTCGAGATTGATCACCTCCACCAGGCTCGGCAGCGGCAGGGTCTTATGGGCCGCCGACGGCAGGTCCATGTCGAAGATCTCGCCATTGGCGGTGCGGCGGTTGTGGAACTGCTCGCCGTACCACGAGCCGATCCCGGTCTGGTCGTAGCTGGGGTCGGCGCGCGGATAATACCACAGCCCCTTGATCTGATAGGGCTTCTCGGTGCCGCGCAGGCCGGTGGTCGAGCCCGGCGGCGGCGCGTGGCGCGAGCCGGCCTGGGGGCTGGGTCCGCCGATCGCCAGGCGCGGCTGCGGGGTGGCGCAGGCGGCCAGGCCGGCGGCCGCCAGCAGGACGACGACAACGGCGCGCGCCGCGCTGAGGCTCCCGTCCCGTTGCTGATCCATCCGGCCCATCCGTGGCGACCGCTCGCGGCGATCCATGACATGGTGAACGAAAGGTTTTTAACAGGTGTTAAGATCGTCGTTTGGGGAGGCGAAGCCGGATGGGACAATTGAGCACGGTGGCCGCGGCGAGCGGCGCGGGACTGCGGCTGCGCAAGGGCGAGCTTCTGCGGATCGTCGACACCGAGGGCGGCCAGAGCGGCGACCTCGTCGCCTATGCGGCGGACGGGTCGGAACGGCTCTCGAGCGGCCGAACCTTCGACTACAACGGCAAGGTTCGGCTCACCACCGGGGACGTCCTTTGGTCGGACCGCAGCAGCCGCATGCTGACGATCGTCGCTGACGACGTCGGGCGCCACGACATGTTCTATGGCCCCTGCAGCCTGGAGATGTACCGGATGCAGTACGGCGCGGACAATCACCCCAATTGCCACGACAATCTGAGCGCGGCGCTGCGCGCGTTTGGGATCGATCCCGTGTTCCTGCCGCAGCCCTTCAACTTCTTCATGAACGTGGAGCTCGACGACGAGGGCCGGCTCAGCATCGTTCCGCCGCGGTCGCGACCTGGCGCGGCGATCGTTCTGCGGGCCGAGATGGACCTGGTGGTCGCCCTGTCGGCCTGTCCGGCCAGCAGCTGCAACGGCGGCGCGGCGCCGCGGTCGGTCGGTTTCGAGGTCCTGCCTCGCTGACCGGCGAGGAAGGCTCGCCCCGTCGCGGACCAAGACGGGGGTGGCGGACAGAGTGGGATTCGAACCCACGGTGGACTTTCACCCACGGCGGTTTTCAAGACCGCTGCCTTAAACCACTCGGCCATCTGTCCGGAGCGGCCGGCTATATCAGCGCCCGGCTCGG
>JAQGIN010000185.1 GCA_028291125.1 Caulobacter sp. | reverse complement strand
CTGCGGGTCATGGACACCTCCGTGATGCCGACCCTGGTGTCGGGCAACACCAACGCCGCCACCCAGGCGATGGCCCTGCACGCCGCGGCGCTGATCCTCGAGGACGCCGTCGCCTGACGACACGGCCCCTGCCCCATTTCGTGGAGACGACGACCTTGGACATCCCCTTCACCGACATCACCAACCTCTATATCGACGGCCGCTGGGTTCCGGGCGACCAGCCGGCCGAGGCCGTCCTCAACCCCGCGACCGAGGCGGTCATCGGCCATGCGCCGGTGGGCGGCGTCGCCCTGGCCGAAGCGGCGGTGGCGGCGGCGCGGCGGGCCTTCGACGGCGGCCCCTGGCCGATGATGACGATGACCGAACGGGTCGCGGTGATGACGCGCCTCCATGCCGCGCTCGACGCCCGCAAGGCCAGGATCGCGGCGCTAATCGTCGCCGAGGTGGGATGCTCGCAAGGGATCACCTGGGCCATGCAGGTGCAGGCGCCGCTCGATCATTTCCGCGCCGCCATGACCCATGCCCTGCGCGACGACACCGTGCGGTTGCCGATCGAGGCCACGCCCAATCCTATGAATCCGGAGGGGCCTCAGATCCTTGGCGGGACCACGGTCGTGCGCGAGCCGGTGGGGGTCATCGCGGGGATCACGGGCTATAATTTCCCGTTCCTGCTGAATCTGTCGAAAGTCGCGCCCATCCTGCTGGCCGGCAACACCCTGGTGCTGAAACCGTCGGCCTTCACCCCGTTCTCGGCGCTGCTCTTCGGCGAGGCGGCCGACGAGGCCGGCCTGCCGCCGGGGGTGCTCAACATCGTCAATGGCGGACCGGACGTGGGTCAGGTGCTGACGACCGACCCCCGCGTCGACATGGTCAGCTTCACCGGCTCCGAAGCCGTCGGCGCGGCGATCATGGCCCAGGCGGCGCCGACGCTGAAGCGCGTGCATCTCGAACTGGGCGGCAAGTCGGCGCTGATCATCCGCCACGACGCCGACGTGCAGCGCGCCGCGATGACGGTGGTCGGCATGCTGTCGGTCAACGCCGGACAAGGTTGCGCCCTGCTGACCCGATTGCTGGTCCACAACAGCATCCGCCCCGCCTTCGTCGAGGCGGTCAAGGCCTTCGCCGCGATGTGGAAGATCGGCGATCCGGCCGATCCGACGGTGATGATGGGGCCGCTGATCCGCGAATCCCAGCGCGCCAGGGTCGAGCGCTATATCCAGCTGGGCCTCGATTCCGGCGCCAGGTTGATCCACGGCGGCGGTCGACCGCCGGGTCTGGACAAGGGGTTCTTCACCGATCTGACCTTGTTCGACGACGTCGACAACAGCTCGGCCATCGCCCAGGACGAGATCTTCGGGCCGGTCGGCTGCATTATCGGCTTCGACACCGACGACCAGGCGATCCAGATCGCCAACGATTCCCGCTACGGCTTGAACGGCGGCATCGAGACCGCCGACGCGGCGACCGGTTACGCGATGGCGCGCCGCATTCGGGCGGGCAGCGTGATGATCAACGGCGGCACCGGCAAGATGAGCTTCGCGCCCATCGGCGGCTACAAGCGCTCGGGCGTCGGACGCGAATACGGGCCCGACTGGCTCAAGGAATTCACCCAGGAAAAGTCGATCTTCTATCCGGTCGGCCGTTAGCGGCGCGACCGGCGGAAACGTCCAGGCCCCGCCGGCCATCGGCGGATCAAGCAAGGCGCAAGGCCGGTTCAAGCGCGCGCCCGAGGGAGACTGAGACATGGCTGATGCTTTCGCGGCGCCCAACCGGCGCACTCTGTTGGGCACGGCGGCCATCGCGGCCGGCGCGGCCCTGGCCACCGAGGCCGCGGCCTCCCCGGCCTCGATGATCCGGACGACGCCGGCCGCTCCGTCCAGCGCCGCCTTCCCCGTCGTCGACACGGCCTACGGCAAGGTGCGCGGCCAGACCAATGGCGAGGTGCGTCAGTTCAAGGGCGTCCCCTACGGCGCCCCGACCGGCGGGCGCAACCGATTCATGCCGCCGCGAAAGCCGGAACCCTGGACCGGCGTTCGGGACGCGCTCGGCTTTGGCCCCGTCAGCCCGCAAGGCCTGATCGACCTGCGCGCCGACCTCGCCATGCTGGTCCAGTGGGATCGTCAAGAGGGCGGGATGGGCGAAAGCCCGCTGCATCTGAATATCTGGACCAAGGGGCTGGGCGATAGCGTGAAACGTCCGGTCGTGGTGTCGCTCCATGGTGGCGGGTTCGAGAGCGGATCGGGCAATGCGCCCGGCTTCGACGGCGCCCAGTTGGCGCGCTACGGCGATGTCGTCGTCGTCACCGTCAGCCACCGGCTCGCCAGCTTTGGCTATATCAACCTGGTCGACAACGGCGCGCCGTCCGAGTTCGCCTCCGCCGGTGTGGCCGGGATCATGGACTTGGTCGCCTCGCTGGAATGGGTGCGCGACAATATCGCGGCGTTTGGGGGCGATCCTGGCAATGTTACGATCTTTGGCCAGTCGGGCGGCGGTTACAAGACCACAATCTTGCTGGCCACCCCGGCGGCGCGCGGCCTGTTCCACCGCGCGATGGTGCAAAGCGGTTCGGCGCTGCGGCTGACCGACCGCGAGACTTCAGCCAAGACGGCGGCGGCGTTGCTGACTCATCTTGGCATCGACAAGAGCCGTCCCGCCGACATTCGGCAGGTTCCCTGGACGACGCTACTGGAGGCGCAGACGGCGGTGGCGGCCATGCCGAACGGCGGACGCTTCTCGCCGATCCTCGACGGGACCTATCTGCCGCATCATCCGTTCGATCCGGGCGCGCCGCCGGAGTCGGCCGACATTCCGCTGATCATCTCGACCACGCTGGAAGACGCCGGCCTGTTCCTGTTTAACTACGATCTCGACGAGGCCGGCCTGAAGGCCCAGACCACCGCGAAGCTGGGGCCGCTGGGCGACCGCGCCGTGGCGTTGTATCGCGCGCGCTATCCGAACAAGTCGCCGTTCCTGATCCAGGCGCAAATGGCCACCGACGGCGCCTTCCGGAAGGCCGCCATCACCCAGGCGGAACGCAAGGCGGCGCAGAGCCCCGGCAAAGTCTGGATGTATCAGTGGGACTGGGAGACGCCGTCCTATGACGGGAAGTTCGGCGCGATCCACGGCATCGACGTTTCCGCCTCATTCCACAACTACCGTGACGGTATGGTCGGGTGCGGCGTGGCGTCGGGGCGGTTGATGTGCGACCGGCTAGCTTCCACCCTGATCGCCTTCGCGCGGACTGGCGACCCCAACAACGACAAGATCCCCGCCTGGCCCCCCTATGACCTCCAAACCCGCGCGACGATGATCTTCGACAGCGAGACGCGGGTCGAAAACGGTCCCCGGTCGGAGATCCTGGGCTTCTGGAACAGCCTCCCGGCCGCGCCGCGCTGAGCGGGGGATCGGTGCGCCCGCTCAGATCTCGATCTGACCGGCGGGGGGTTCGCCGGGCGCTTCGGTCGGCGAGCCCCGCCGAACGCGGGCCTGCAACGGCAGCGCCGGCACCAGCAGGGTCGAGAGCAGACCCAACAGACAGACGATGAAGCCGGTGAAGATCACACCCTGAATGGCGCCGGTCACTGTCTCTCGGACGCGAGGATCGACCGCCGCCGCGGCCGGACCCCCGGCCGCGGCGGCTGCGTGACCGGCGACGGTCAGCTTTTCGAGATCGGCCAGGGACAGGGCGCGGACCTGAGCCGTCGGCGAACCGACGGCGCCTGACGAGGGCGCGGCGAGATTGTGGGTCATCACGGCGCCGAAGACGGCGACGCCGACGGTCGAGCCGACCTGCCTGAAAAACTGACCGGCGCTGGTGGCGACCCCCAGCTGGCGCCGCTCGACGGCGTTCTGGGCCGCGAGGTTGAACACGCTCTGCGCCGGGCCCAGCCCCAGGCCGAGCAGGGTCACGCGCCACATCAGATCAAACAGGCTCGCGTCGGGCGGCGTCTGGGACAACAGGAAGGCCGCCAGAGCCGTCGCCGCGGCGCCCCCGACCATGACCTCCTTGTAGCGCCCGAGCCGGTTGACGACGAAGCCGCTGACGGTCGACGCCGCGATCAGGCCCACGGTCAGCGGCGTCATCGCCAGGCCGCTGGCGGTGGCCGACAGGCCCAGCCCCAGTTGCATGTACAGCGGCAGAAACGCCACCATGCCCATGAAGGCCATGAACATCAAAAAGGCCGACAGGTTGGCGGTGGCGAAGGTGCGATTGCGAAACAGGTCCAGCGAGACGATCGGATTATCGACCCGGGCCTCGACCAGCAGGAAGGCGACCATCGAGATGGCGGCGCCCCCAAGCAGCGCGAGAATAGGCGGCGAGGCCCAGCCCGCCGTTCCACCCCAGCTCAGCGCCAGCAACAACGGCACGAAGGTGGTCAGCAGCAACCCCGCGCCGGCGAAGTCGATGCGTCCGCCGATGCGATGCGTCAGACGCGGCATCTCGATCAACACCATGAACAGCGCCAGCCCCGCCAGCGGCAGATTGATGTAGAAGACCCATCGCCAGCCCGCGATCTCCAGACCCGCGAGATGGGCCGTGGGCAGGTCGGTGAAGAAGCCGCCGATCAAGGGGCCGACGACGCTGGCCAGACCGAACACCGATCCGAACAGGCCGCCCATCTTGGCGCGCTCCCTGGGCGGATAGAGGTCGGCGATCACCGCGAAGGCCGAGGTGATCAGGGCGGCGCCGCCCAGACCCTGGATCGCCCGGAAGACGATCAGCTGAGGCATGCCGCCGCCGATCAGCGGCAGGTCGCCGAATTCGCCCGACAGCCCGCATAGCACCGAGCCGATCATGAACAGGACGATGCCGATGACGAGGATCGGCTTGCGCCCGAAGATGTCCGACAGCTTGCCGTAGATCGGCACCATCACCGTCGAGGCCAGCAGGTAGGCGGTCGTCACCCACGGATAGAGATTCAGCCCCGACAATTGCGCGACGATCCGCGGCATGGCCGTGGCGACGATGGTCTGGTCGAGCGCCGACAGCAGGAAAACGATCATCAAGGCGATCAGCGTCACCCGCCGCTCCAGAGGTGAGAAGTCTTGCGGCTGCGCGTCGACTGACGGATCAGGCGCGAGGGGTTGGCCTGGGTCGTTGCGGGAAGTCATGGCTTGGCGCTCGAAAGGTCAGAGTGGAGGAACGGCGGGCGGCGGGTTGCGCGTTCAGATACGCGCATCGTGGTTCAGGAAAATACGCCGCGCGCGCGGCGCATCCCCCTTGGCGAGAGCGTCGAAGAGGAGGGGAATCGTCTTGTCGTCGGGGGCTTTAGGAACCGGGGTAAGCGCCGAGACGATGGAATTGAACACCTCAAGCGCGCCGTCGCCGGACAGGACGCCAAGGCGGCCGAATAGATCCGTGGGCGCGACCTCCTCCATGACTTTCGCACGAGCGCCATCGGGAAGCTGGCAGATCGCGCTCAGCGACTTGAGCATCAGCTGACGGCGGAAGGAGGTGAGGTCGTCAGGCGCGATTTCCGTCTGGCGCAAGTATTCCAGCGCCCGATCGATGGCCTTTTCGGGATCTGGCAGGGTGACGACCAGCCCGCCCGATCGTCCGCGCTCCATCCGCACGACCGAATTTTGTTCCAGCATGCGGACAGCCTGGCGCAGCGTGCCCACGGTGACGCCATAGCGGGCCAGCAGGTCGCCGGTCCCGCCGATCCTGGCGCCCGGCGACCAGCCGAGCAGACGCACATCCCTCAGCAGTTCTCGAGCGAGACGATCGGCGGGGTTCTGGCCGGGTGCTGTTTCGGCAGATGCTCCGGTCTCGATCTTGGGCATCAGACGGCTGTCGCGGTCCATCGCGCTCCAAGCGTCCACACTGTCTTGGATAATGGCCAGCTGCCGACGGCGCAGATCGAACAGGGCGGTGACGTCGCCGGCCATCTGGGCCTCGACCATCTCCAGCAGCGCGTCCCACCAGACGCGCTGAAAGTCATGGTCGCCCGCCACGACGCTGTAGGGAGCCAGATCCTGTCCGTACTCGGCGGTCGTCTGGTAGGCGAGACCCGCAAGCGGATCTTTCACCAGACGTCGGATGGCGGTCAGCAGTTGCCGTATTTCGCCCAGACGCCGCGGCTCCGCATTGGTCTGGGACCTCAGCCGAATGGCCAGTTGCCGGACGCGTTCGCACTCGACCAGATCGAGCCGAGGCGTCACCGTCAAAAAGACGTGGGTGTCCGTCGCCTTCAATAGCCCGTCCGTGGCGTGGGGCCCCTGCATTCGGCTTTCCAGCAGGATGGCGAGCGCCCGGCTCGCCGATTCAGGATCGGGCGGCGCGACGATGAGGCCGCCGCCAGCCCCGCGTTTCATAGAGGCCACGCCCCGTTCCTCGAGGATGCGGACGGCTTGGCGAAGCACCGAACGGCCGACGTCGTGGCGCGCGCGCAGATCCTGTTCGGATGCGACCAGCGCGCCCGATTTCAGGCCGGCGTGTCTGATCAGATCGGCAAGTTTATTGGCGAGCTGAACTGCGGTGGGGTCGGTGGCCATTACTCTTGTGGTTCCGTCCGTCGTCCGTGAACCACGGCTCCCTGTGATCTTGATCGGGACGCTTGCGATCTCGCCAGGCGTTAGAAGGCGATAGCCGGAAGTTTATGCGGCTTGGGTTGAAATCGCACCCTAACCGATTGATTTAGAGCCCTTTTGAACGCTTCACATGATTTCATGTGAAACCAAAACGCTCAACCCGTCCGAGCGCCCGACAAGGCGAACGCCGCCGATCGATATCCGATCCGGGAAGACCCCGAACACCGAGTATCGATCGACGGTCAGCTCGGCTAGACAGGCGGTGCTATCGGGCTCCGAAGTCGTAACGCAGTTCGATACCGAAGAAGCGCGGCTGCCCATACAGATAGGTGGCGACCCCGAACTGGCTGGTCAGCTGGTTGTTGGTGCCGGTGATATAGTTCTTGTTGGTGGCGTTACGGACAAAGGCGGCGGCGCTGACGCCGGTGCCGTTGATGTTGCGCCAGTCGGCCCGAAGGTCGATCCGGGCGTAGCCTCCCACATTTGTCCCCATGCTGGACAGCGCGACCAGCGCATTGCCGTTCGGGACGTTGGCCGGATCGGTGGCGATGCCGCTCTGGTAATAGACGCTGGCCAGGGCCGACAGGTCGCCCATGCCTTTGGGCATCGGGATCTCCACCCGGGGGGTGAAGTTCAGCTGATGTTTGGGCGTATTTGGGAACCGGCTATCGGACAGATCGCCAAGCAGCGGATCTTGGTAGCTCTTATATCCGGCGTCGAGATAGGTATATTGCAGCGAAGCGCTCAACCAGCGGGTCGGCGCGACCGTCACGTCCAGATCGACTCCCTTGATGGAACCGGTGGCGGCGTTTCGGGTCACCGTCGACGCCGGCACCGTGGCCAGGTTCACGAAACGCTGGATGTTGGTGTAGTCGTCATAAAACACATCGACGGCATAGCGCACCTGCCAGTCGCCCAGCCTAGCTAGGCCCTTCGCCCCAGCCTCGTAGTCGGTGACCTCCTCGGGCTTGAAGAACTGGTCTGCTGGATCGATCGCCGTGCCGTTAAATCCTCCGCTCTTGAAGCCCTTGCGAACGGTCGCATAGAGGTTGAGATCGCGGCTGACCTGATAGTTTGCGGCTAGGTTCCAGGTCGTGGCGTCGAACGAGGCGGACATTTTCGCGCCCGCGGCGGCGTCCAATCCGGTCGGATACGGTTGAAGCGGAGAAAACAACACGAACGTCTCGGACGGCCCGCTGGACCGCTCGTCCTTGGTCTTGCGCACGCCCGCCGTCAGAGTGAGCTGGTCGGTGGCGGCCAGGTCGATCTGCCCGTAGAACGCGTGGCTGGCTGACGAACTCTGGGCGATATTGACGGCCTGGATGACGCCGCCGTTGGGCAGCAGGCCGGGGATTCGGACGAACTGGCGCGTGTCGAAGCCGTAGATGAGCGGCGTTTTTGCATCCTCGGTGAAATAGCCGACGACACCGTTGACCTTCCAGAAATTGAACTGGGCCTGGACCTCCTCGCTGGTCGTCTTGGTCTTCGGTCCGACCGGGTTGGTGACGTGCAGGACCGTGACCGGGCTGCCGTCCAGGTCATAGGACTGGCCCGCCGTGAAGCGGCGCTGGCTGTAGATATTCTTCAGCGTCAGGTGGTTGTTGATGATCCAGTTGGTGGTGTTGATCCACCCCTGGCTGTCGAGCTTGATGAAGTCGGGCTCGTAGTTGGTGGCGATGGACCTGGGGCCGCGGGCCTTCTGAGCCGCCAGCGCCGTCTGCAACTGAGCGTAGATCGGGGTGTTCGAGAACGTCGGGGTGATGACCGACAGCAACAGTCCCGAGCCGGCCTCATCGACGTTGACGTCTTGATACAGCAGGGTGTTCTCGAAGCCTTCGAACGGACGGACCGTCAGACTGGCGCGCCAAGCCTCGCGGTGCTCATCGTCCATCTTGTCGCCGGTCGTGACATTGTCGGTATAGCCATCGCGGCGCAGCACCTGGCCGGCGACGCGGAACATCAGCTTATCGCCCACGATGGGACCGCCCACACCGAACTCGACGTCGTGGCGATTGTAGTTGCCAACCCGCCCCAGCACATAGCCGCTGAGGTCCTCGCCCGGCGTTCGGGGCGTGAACAGGATCGCGCCGCCGGTGGTGTTACGACCAAATAGTGTGCCTTGCGGGCCCTTCAGCACCTGGATGCCCTGAAGATCGAAGATGGCGTCGCCGAACGAGGGGACCTCGGCGAAATAAGGAACGACGCCGGGCGAGTTCTGGCCGAACGCCTGGCCCTGGCCCCGGATCGAATAGGTGATGTTATTGCGGTTGGCCGTGGTGTTTTGAATACTAAGACCTGGCGCGACCTGACCTAGGTCGTTGGCGTCACGGACGCCTTTCTCCTCAAGCACTTGTTCGCTCAACGCGGTCACAGCGACAGGCACCTCCTGCAGCCGTTCCTCGCGCCGGCGGGCCGTGACCACGACATCATCGAGCACGGTCGCCTGATTTAGGTCACTCAATGGCGGAGTTGCTTGTTGCGCGGATGCCAATGCCGGGGCCGTGAGACAGGTCGCGAGCAGAAGACTCGCAAGGCCGAATTTGCGAATTGGGCGCGCGGAATTAGCGCCAGAAGCGTGTCCGTTCATTGTTCCCTCCGTGCCGGCACCGCCCTTTGTGGGCGTTGGTGGGAACGCTTCCCCCGCCATGCATTGAACAAATCAGTCACACATGTTCAGAATTCCAGCAAGAACATTCGTCTGAAGTCAGAATACCTATGGTGGCGCTTGGGTTTGACGGGAGCGATGCGGTCACCACCCTCGGCAATTCCCACCAGAGAATGATTGACTGATTTCAGAATGGACGCATAGATTGGGTTCACCGGTCGAAGAGCCGGGAGCCGGAAGCGGTCACACATTGGAGGGGACACCCATGCTGGACGCGGCCGACAAGAAGGCGCTGGACACCGACGGTTACGCCGTTCGAGACAGCTATTTCGGAGCGCCTTACATCGACAGGGACGAGTGGCGCCAAACGCCCTACCCCCATCGCAATGTGCACGGCGGGTTCGAGAACACCGACACCCGCTTCACCTTCTATTTCCCCGCCCAAGACGAGTGGGGCGGCCGCATGTACCACCCGCTGGAGGGGGCTCACGCGGGCCACGAGGAAGCTTTCGCCGGAGCGATGGGCGCCCTGCTTGGGGGCCTCGACATGATGGTCAAACTCGGCGGCTATATGGTTGAATCGAATTCGGGCCATATCGGCGACGACATCGACCCCCGCGCCGGCATTGATCCGGGTCTCTATGGCTATCGCGCCAGCGTCGAGAGCGCGCGCTTCTCCAAATACATCTGCAAACAGGTGTTCGGCCGCGAGCCGGACTACAGCTATGTCTGGGGCGGCAGCGGCGGCGGGCGGCGATCGCCGCTGTGTCTCGAATATTGCGACGGCGTCTATGACGGCGCCCTGCCCTTCATGGGCGGCGGCAATGTCGAGCCGCACGGCACCAACTCGCGCGTCCGCAGCGAACAGCCCTTCTCGTTTGGCAGCATGTTCAACGTCCAGCGGCTTCTCCGCGGCGACAAGTTGGACAGCGTCATCGACGCCATGGCGCCCGGCGGCGGCGGCGATCCCTTCGCCGGCCTGACCCAGCACGAGCGCGAGGAACTGGCCAATCTGTACCGGCTTGGCTATCCGCGCGGCGACGAATTCATGATCGCCAAGCCGATGGGGCAGATCTGGCTGTGGTGCTCGATCGCGAGCATGCTGCTGGAAGAAGACCCCGATTATTTCTCGAGCTTCTGGACCAAGGCGGGATACATCGGCCACGATCGGCCGGAGGTGGTCAAGGACGACCTGATCGACGCCACCCTGCCGATCAGCCGGATCATCACGGCCCAGGACCTGATGGGCGAGGAGTTCGCCGGCGCTGAATACACGGACTCCAAGGCGATGATCCTGCTGATGGCGTCCATGAGCGGCGCCTGGGACCTGCCTGTCGCGATCGAGGTCAAGGGACTGAAGGGCGGCTATAGCACCGGCTGCGGCGTCCTAATCAAGACGGGCGGCGCGGCGGGACGGCAGTTGTTCTGCACCCGCGCGGTTGGCGACATCTGGTTCTGCGACGGGCGCGCGGACGCCAACATCCTACGCTTCCGGGGCGTCGAGGTCGGCGACAGCGCTCACCTCGACAACCACGCCTTCCTGGCCTTCTGCTACGCCTACCGGCACCACATTTCCGAAGATCCGCTCAACGATTTCCTGCGCGTTGACGGCCAACCCATCTATCCGCAGCATGGCGTGCCGGTGCAGTCGCCCTTGATGGGCGTTCCCTATTCAGGTCAGTACGAAGGCAAGCTGTTGTGGATCCACCATACCCACGACGCTTCGCTCTGGCCGCCGCAGGGGGTGATCTACAAGCGCGCGGTCGAGGACGCCCAGGGGCCTGAAAAGGCGCGCGAGAAGTTCCGGCTGCAATGGACCGAGAACGCCGAACACGTTCCGCCGATGCTGCTGCCGACCAATCCCAAGCGCG
>JAQGIN010000152.1 GCA_028291125.1 Caulobacter sp. | reverse complement strand
TCGCGGCGCTCGAGGATGCGGCGGGCGGTGTGGAAGTCGATGTCGGCCAGCTCGCCCAGGGCCACCAGGAAGCGGGTGGTGTCGCCCGCCTTCAGGGCGGCGGCCAGATACTGCGGGCTGACGCCGTCGGCGGCCATCATCGCCCGCACCTCGGTCTCGGCCTGGGGATAGTCGGCCGGCAGGGCGCCGTCGCGGGTGGCCACGAACTTGCGGCCGGCGGCCAGGGCCGCCTCCAGGGTGGCCAGGTCGATCTCGGCGTTGCGCTCGAGGATGCGGTGGCGCAGCCGCGCCTCGACCATGAAATACATCTCGTTGAGCAGGTCGATTGGCAGGCTGTGGCGGTCGACCACGGCGTTGTGCAGCTCGGGATTGGCGGCGGCGCGGTCGATCACCGCCTCGTGGGCCTGGCGCGACAGCACCGCCCCCTCGTTGCGCAGGAGGACGCCCAGGGTGCGGTCGTCGCCGCGCTCGACGATGGCGTCGGCGACCACGCTGGACAGGGTCGAGCGCTGCGAGATGGCCCGCAGGTGGTCCTGGCCCTGGGTGTGGGCGACGTGCAGCAGGTCGGCGTCCGACAGGCTGGCCGCGCCCTGCAGGATCGGCCGGGCCACGGCGATCGCATCGCCGGCCAGGGCGCGGATCAGGCGCGGCGGCGGGGCGACGGCCTGGCCGAGGCGGCGGGCCAACTCGATCTTGACCGCCTCCTCCATGTCGCCGGCCAGCTGGCTGAGGACGTCGTCGAACAGGCGCATCTCGACCTCGCCATGGTCGTCGCCGCTGAAGAACAGGTCGGTCACCCCGCGCAGCAGCTCGCGGCGACGGGCGCTGGAGGGCTCGGCGGCGAGGGCGATCAGATCGTGCAGGCGCGACGACATCGTGGGTCCGTTCGCAGGGCGGTTCGGCTGCCTGAGCCCTACACGCGCCGGTTTAATTTGCGGCTAACGAAAGCGGGGACCTTCCCCCTTCGGGGGGAAGGATCTCATCGCGTGGCTCGCCCCGCCCACGCCGCCAGCAGCCGCCGCTCCACCGCCGCCAATACCGCGTGCAGCGCCACGCCCAGGGCGGCCAGAACCGCCAGGGCGGCGAACACCTTGGCGGTCTGCAGGCGGTTGGAGGCCTCGAGGATGCGCCAGGCCAGGCCCTGGGCCCCGCCGGAGCCGGCCACGAACTCGGCCACCACCGCCCCGAACACCGCCAGGCCGGCGGCGACCTTGTGGCCCTCCAGCAGGGCCGGGACCGCCGAGGGCAGGCGCAGCCGCCACAGCCGCTGGGCGCGGGTGGCGCCGTAGAGGTCGAACAGGCGGTTCAGGTCGGGGTCGACGGCCTTCAGCCCCGTCAGGGCCCCGGAGAAGATCGGGAAGAACGCCACCACCGCCGCCAGGGCGGTCACCGCCCGGCCGGGATGCTCCAGCCCCGCCCAGATCACCACCAGCGGGGCGATGGCCACCAGCGGCGTCACCTGCAGGGTGACGGCGATCGGCCGCATGGCGTCCTCCAGGGCCGGATGCAGGCCGACCGCCAGGGCCAGGCCGCAGGCCAACAGGCTGGCGATGGCCAGGGCGACCAGGGCGGTGGCCAGGGTGGTCCAGGCCGAGGCCAGCAGCAGCGGCCAGCTCCGCGCCAGGGCGGCGGCGATCGCCGACGGTGGGGGGAGGACGTAGGGGGCGACGTGCAGCAGCCGGCAGGCCGCTTCCCAGGCGAGGAGCAGGGCGGCGATGAGGATCAGCGGGGGCAGGAGGCGGGTCACTGGCGGTCTTGCCCCCTCCGCGCCTGACGGCGCTCCTCCCCCAGAGGGGGGAGAGTCTTGTCGGGCCGACCCTGAAAACTCTTCCCCCTCTGGGGGAGGAGGACGCGCAGCGTCCGGAGGGGGCGAGTCCAGAGCCTCACGCCGCCCGCTCCGCGCCGTTGGCCAACAGCCCCGACACCGCCTCGACCGCCGCGCGGAACCCGGCCGTCGTGCGGAACCCCGGCGGGCGGACCATCGGACCCTCCACCGCGACTTCGCCAGCCCGCACCCCCGGTCCGGCGGTCATCACCACCACCCGGCCGGCCATGTAGACCGCCTCCTCGACATTGTGGGTCACGAACACCACGGCCGGCGACAGCTCGGCCGCCAGGGCCAGGACGTCGTCGGCCAGGGCCCGGCGGGTGATCTCGTCCAGCGCCGCGAACGGCTCGTCCAGCAACAGCAGGCGCGGCCGGGTGACCAGGGCCCGGGCCAGGGACGCACGCATGGCCATGCCGCCCGACAGCTGGGCCGGCCGCGCGGCCTGGGCCCCGGCCAGGCCGACCCGCGCCAGGGCGGCGTCGGCGGCGCTCCGGGCGGCGGCGCGTGGCGTTCCGGTCAGCTCCAGCGGCAGGGCGACATTGTCGCGGGCGCTCAGCCACGGGGCCAGGGTCGGAGCCTGGAACACCACGGCGGTCTCGCCGCGGCCGGCGGCGCGGGTGACGCCGCCCCGCGTCGGGGCCTCCAACCCGGCCAGCAGCCGCAGGGCCGTCGACTTGCCGCAGCCGGAGGGGCCGACCAGGGCGACGATCTCGCCGGCGCTCAGGGTCAGGTCGAACGGCCCGAGGGCCCGGTCGCGGCCAGGATAGTCGACCTCGACGGCTTGCAGAGCGGCGATCACCGAAGGCCCTCCTCAGTCGCTTCGCGACAGCTCCCCCAAGGGGGGAGCATCTTGGCGCGATCAATCCTCCCCCCTTGGGGGAGGTGGCCCGGAGGGCCGGAGAGGGGTCTTTCCGCCGCGTCGCGCCCGCTCATTTCGGCAGGAAATCCAGGCTGTAGGCGCGCCTGTAGTCGAGGGTCTTCGGGTACACGCCCTGCTCCGAGGCGACGTCGAAGAACGCCGCCCAGCGGGCGTCGGTCATCTGGCCGATCCCCGTATCCCCCACGATCCCGTACGACCGCATCTTGGCGCGGGCCTGGTCGAGGACGTCCTGGCTCATTTCCGGGTTGTCCTTGAGGATCAGGGCGTCGGCGGGCCTGGGATCGCCGGTCAGATAGCTCTTCCAGCCGGCCGCCGTGGCCTCGACGAAGGCCTTCACCGCCGCCGGGTTCTGGGCGATCAGGGCGTCGGGGACCAGCACCATCGAGGCGTAGGCGGGATAGCCGTCGTCGGCCAGCAGGAACACCGCCGGCGCCTGCCCGCCCTGCTTCTCGATGATGTAGGGCTCGGAGGTGACATAGCCCTGCTGGATGGCGCGCTTGTCGGCCAGGAACGGGGCGGCGCTGTAATTGTACTTGCGCACCTGGGCGTCGGTGAAGCCGTACCTGGCCTTCAGCCACACCCAGAAGGCGGTGATCGAGGCGTCGGCCAGCAGGATCGGCCGGCCCTTCATGTCGGCCAGGGATTGGATCCCCTGGCCGGAGTGGGCGATCAGCACCTGCGGGTCCTTCTGCATGAAGGCGGCGACAGCTTTGACCGGGATGTTCTCCTTGGCCAGGTTCAGCACGATGAAGCTGTTGGAGCCGATCCCGACATCGACCGCGCCGGTGGCCAAGAGCTGCGGCACGTTTACCGCCGGCCCGCCCTGGATCAGGGTGACGTCCAGGCCGCGCTTCTTGTACTCGCCGGTGGCCAGGGCCTGGTAGTAGCCGCCATGCTCGGCCTCGGCCCGCCAGTCGGTGGCCAGTTTCAGGGCGGTGCGGCCGGGGGGCGTCGCGGGCTTGTCGGCGGCCGGGGAGCAGGCGGCGGCCAGGGCGCAAACGGCCACGACCAACAGACGCGGAAACTTCATCGACCCCTCCGAGGATAGCCGGCGGAGGTTAGGGGAGGGGCCTGCGCGAGGGAAGGGGATGGATGGAGCGGGGACAGGCGCTCACCCCATCAGGATAGATAGACGGGGACAGGCACTCACCCCACTCGTCCCGCCAAGTTTTCACGACGCCATGGGGTGAGTGCCTGTCCCCGCGCCATCGATCCTAGATAGCCTCCGCCTCCTCCCGCGCCGCCGCCAGGCAACGGTCCACCGCGGCGTAGAGCATGTCGCGCTGGATCGGCTTGGCGACGTGGTCGACCATGCCGGCGGCCAGGCACAGGGCGACCTGGGCGGGCAGGGCGTCGGCGCTCATGGCGATGATCGGCGTGCGGCCGGCCGGGCCGTCGAGGGCG
>JAQGIN010000138.1 GCA_028291125.1 Caulobacter sp. | reverse complement strand
CCGCGGGCCCGGCCCGGGGCGCCGGTGTCGATGCCGCTGACCTGGACCCAGGTGAAGGCCGGCCTGGACCCCCACCGCTTCACGATCCGCACCGCGCCGGCCCTGCTGGCCAAGACCACCGCCTGGGTCGACTACGCCGCCGGGGCCAAGCCGCTAAAGGCGGCGATCAAGCGGTTGGGGTGAGGGGATAGATAGAACGGGGACAGGCACTCACCTCGCTGGCCTCGCCAGGTTTTCACAACGCCATGCGGTGAGCGCCTGTCCCCTTCCATCAATCCACGACCCGTGGATGCAGCAGGTCCTCCAGCCCGATCCGGCGGTACATCTCGGCCCGCACCCGGTCGGCGACGCCGTTGACCACCTCGGCCCCGTCCTGCGACGGGTCGATGTGGACGCGGAACGGCCGCGTCCCGAACGGCAGGTCGACCACGCGGGCGATGGCCGTGGCCACCTCGCCGGCGTCGGCGTCGGCCGGTTCCAACGCCGCCAGGCCGCCCAGGGCCTTTCCGGCCACCCCGGCGTAGGGGCCGTTGTCATATTCCGCCGCCCGCGCCGCATCCGCCGGCTTGCCGGAATGGGCGAAGTGGTTGGTGCCCTTGGTGAAGGCCCCCGGCACGATGATCGCGGTCTCGATCCCCCAGCGGGTCAGTTCGGTGGAATAGCTGACCGCCAGGCTGTCCATCGCCGCCTTGGCCGCGAAATAGGGCGACAGGTACGGGGGCGTGCCACCGCGGGTGCTGCTGGACGACACCCAGACCACCAGGCCTCGCCCCTGCTTGCGTAGCTGCGGCAGGGCGGCGCGGTTCACCCGCTGGGTGCTCAGCACATTGATGTCGTAGAGCTGGGCGAACTGCTCGGGGGTGAAGGCCTCGGCCGGGCCAAAGCTCATGTGGCCGGCGTTGTGGACGATGACGTCGAGGCGGCCGTTGTCGGCGATGATGCTGGCGATCCCGGCCGCGACCGAGGCGTCGCTGGCGACGTCCAGCTCGACGGTGCGCAGGTCGACGCCGTGCTCCTGGGCGTAGGCGGCGATCTGCGCCACCTGGGGCGCGTTGCGGCCTTGCGTCTCGCGCATCGAGGCGTAGACGACGTGGCCGGCCTTCGCCAGGGCGCGGGCGGTCAGCAGGCCAAAGCCGCTGGAGGCGCCGGTGACGACGATGACTTGGTGGGGAGTCTTTGGCATGACGAAATTCCTTTCAAATGAGGGAGTTGCTGGCGGAACCTGAGGCGCGGGATCAAATGATCCCGCCGTTGGCGCGCAGGGTTTGGCCGTTGATCCAGCCGCCGTCCGGGCCGGCCAGGAAGGCGACGGCGTGGGCGATGTCCTCGGGCTGGCCCAGACGCTCCAGCGGGGCCAGCTTGGTCAGGTGGTCGATCACCGCCTGCGGCTTGCCGTCGAGGAATAGCTTGGTGGCCGTCGGCCCGGGGGCGATGGCGTTGACGGTGATGTTCCGGCCGCGCAGCTCCTTGGCCAGGACGCTGGTCATCGCCTCGACCGCGGCCTTGGTCGCCGCGTAGACGCTGTAGGTCGGCTGCAGCAGGCCCACCACGCTGGACGAGATGTTGATGATCCGCCCGCCGCTGCGCAGCCGCTGGGCCGCCTCGCGCAGGGTGTTGAACGTGCCTTTCAGATTGATGGCGATCTGGCGGTCGAACAGGGCGTCGTCGCTGTCGGCGATCGTCGCCAGGGTCATGATCCCGGCGCTGTTGACCAGAACGTCGACGCCGCCGAAGGCGGTCTGGGCCGCGTCGAACATCCGGCCGACGGCGACGGGATCGCTGACGTCGGCCTGGGCGGCCAGGGCGCGGCCGCCGGCCGCCTCGATCTTGCGCACCAGGGCTTCGGCCGGCGCGGCGTTGCCGGCGTAGTTGACGACGACGGTGAAGCCGTCCTGGGCGAGGCGTTCGGAAATGGCGGCGCCGATGCCGCCCGAGGCGCCGGTGACGATCGCCACCTTGGGGGTTTGCTGGGTCATGTCGCTCTCCTGAGGCCGACACCGCGTCGGCCAGGGGAGATTGCGCTTTCGTACTGTCTGGATAATCACCCATTTTCCGGCAATACTATTCGCCATTACGGACAATGGAGACGGCATGGACCGCTTCGACGCCATGCGGCTGTTCACTCGGATCGTCGAGCGCCGCAGCTTCACCTCGGCCGCCCAGGACCTGGGGATTCCGCGCTCGACGGTGACCGAGGCGGTGCAGCAACTCGAGGCGCGGCTGGGCGTGCGGCTCCTGCAGCGCACCACCCGCCAGGTCAGCCCCACCCTCGACGGCGAGGCCTATTACCAGCGCTGCCTGCGGCTGATCGCCGATGTCGAGGACGCCGAGAGCGCGTTTGGCGACGCTCAGCCGCGCGGCCTGCTGCGGGTCGACGTGCACGGCGCCCTGGCGCGCCACTTCATCCTGCCGGGCCTGCCCGCGTTCCTGGCCCGTTATCCGCAGCTGACCCTGCACCTGTCCGAGGGCGACCGGCTGATCGACCTGGTGCGCGAGGGGGTCGACTGCGTGCTGCGGGTCGGTGAGCCGGCCGACAGCGCCATGATCGGCCGCCGGGTCGGCATGCTCGACGAGGCGACCTGCGCCGCGCCCGCCTATCTGGAGCGGTTCGGGACGCCGACCGCGCCCGACGCCCTCGATGGCCACCGGATGATCGGCTTCGTGCATTCGGTGACCGGCGGCTATTTCCCGCTGGAGTTCATCGTCGATGGCGTCGCCCGCGCGGTCACCCTGCCGGTGACGGTGTCGGTCTCCAACGCCATGACCAATGTCGCCGTCGCCAAGCTGGGCCTGGGCCTGATCCAGGTGCCGCGCTACCACGTCCAGCAGGATCTGGCCGACGGGACCCTGGTCGAGGTGCTGACCGACTTCCCGCCGAGCCCGACCCCGGTGTCCTTGCTCTATCCGCGCAGCCGGCAGCTGTCGCCGCGGGTGCGGGTGTTCATCGACTGGGCGAGCCGGGAGTTCGCGGCGCGGCTGGAGGCCTCGGCCTGACTGGCCCCCACCGGACCGCTTCGCGGTCGTCCGCCCCCACAGGGGGCGGAGTTTAAACTCTTCCCCCTCTGGGGGAGGAGGGCCGTAGGCCCGGAGGGGGCGAGGCCTAGGCCTTCTTGCGCGCGGCCGGCTTCTTCTTGGCGGGCGCGGCCTTCTTGGCGGGGGCCTTGGCGCCGGCCCGCTCGCCCAGGCTCTTGCGCAGGGCCTCCATCAGGTCGACGACATTGGTGTTCTCGGGCTCCTCCACCGTGACCTTGCGGCCGGCGCCCTTGCCCTTCTGCTTGATCAGGGCGCGCAGGGCGTCCTCGTAGCGGTCGTTGAATTCGCTGGGGTCGAACGGGCCTTCCTGCTGCTCGATGATCTTCTGGGCGATGGCCACCATCTGCGGGTCGGGCTTCTTGTCGGGGATATCGTCGAACAGCTCGGCCGGGTCGCGCACCTCGTCGTGGCTGCGCAGGCTGTAGGCGATCAGGCCGTTGTCGCGCGGCTCGATGGCC